>DATDEV010000721.1:0-16697 GCA_036522995.1 Polyangiaceae bacterium | reverse complement strand
CGCGTCATCCCCGAGCAGAACATGGTGCTCATCCGCGGCGGCATCCCCGGTGCTCGCGGTGGTCTGGTGGTCGTGCGCGGCGCCGTCAAGAAGAGCGGCGGCAAGAAGAAGGCGAAGTGAGCGAGCTGGGGCTCGGCCCCAGCCGCCGGGTGTTTGCGGCGCAAAGCAACCTTGGCCCGGCGGTCTCGGGCAGCGCCTTTCGAGCACACTAAGCTCTGAGGGCAAACCTTGGACTCGTTGTTCGTTCCGTTTCGCGCCGAGCGCCTGCTGGCTCGGCGCGACGGCATTTTGGTGGTCGACAAGCCACCGGGGCTCGTGGTGCACGGCGGCGACGAGCACAGCGCCAGCGACCTGGTGTCGCGCTTGGGCCTGCTGCTCGCGCAGGGCGGGCACGACGGCTACCTGGGGGTGCACTCGCGGCTCGACGTCGGCACTTCGGGCGTGCTGCCGTTCACGACGCAGCGCGAGCTCAACGCCCGCGTCGCCGAGGAGATCGAGCGCGGCGCGGCCGAGCGCGTTTACGTGGCGGCCGTCTCGCTCGGTCGCCGCACGCGGCTGCGCGACGCGGGGCGTCTGGAGCACCAGCTCGAAAGCGACAAGCGTCGAGCGCGAGTCGTAGCCAGCGGCGGCGATCGCGCGGTGGCCCAGTATCGCGTGCTGAGCGAGCAGGGCGGTCGCGCGCTGGTGGAGCTGCGGCCCGAGACGGGGCGCATGCACCAGCTGCGCGTGCAGCTGGCGGCGATGGATGCGCCGATCGCCGGCGATGCTCTCTACGGCGGCGCTGCCGCCTGGCGGCTTCTGCTGCATTGCAAATCCCGAGTCGTGCTGGGCGAGCGCTACGAGGCCCCGCTGCCCGAAGAGCTGCCGGGCTGGGTCGCGAGCGGCTCGAGCTTCTTGCCCCTCGCCAGCTTTGCCGAGCGGCTGCTCGACGCGGCGGTGCTGCGCAGCCCGCTGTGCAAAAGCGGCGACGTGTTTCGCGTGGTCAACGAGCAGGGCGACGGCCTGCCGGGCCTGACCGTCGACCGCTACGGGGCGTTTTGCGTGCTGTCGCTGGCGTCGCCGGAGGCGGAGCTGCAGGCGCAGCAAGTGGCCGATTTCTTGGTCGCGCGCGGGGCGCGCGGCGCCTATGTGAAGCGCCGCGAGCGCCGCGATTTGCGGCGCGCAGAGGCGCTGGAGCTCGCTCCGGCCACGCCGCTCGCCGGCAGCGCTGCCGAGTCGCCGCTGGCGGTGCGCGAGCGACAGATGACGATCCTGACCGAGCTGGGCGACGGGCTTTCGACCGGGCTGTTCGTCGATCAACGCGACAACCGGGCGCGCCTCGGCGAGCTGGCTGCCGGCAAGCAGGTGCTGAATCTGTTCTCGTACACCTGCTCCTTCAGCGTGGCGGCGGCGCTCGGCGGCGCCGCGCGTGTGACGAGCGTCGACGTTTCGGGGCGCGCGCTCGAGCGCGGCAAGAAGAACTTCGAAGCCAACGCGCTCGAGCCCGCGCGCCACGAGTTCGTCCAGGCCGACGCCGTGCGCTTCGTGCGCGGGGCGCTCAAGCACGGGCGCAAGCTCGACCTGATCGTGCTCGATCCGCCCAGCTTCGCGACCGTGGGTCGCGCCACCTTTCGCTTCGAGCGCGACATCGAGGCCTTGATGACCGATTGCGTGCGCTTGCTCGCAGCGGGGGGCGCGCTTTTGTGCGTGACCAATCACAAGAAGACCAGCCCGCCTGCTTTTCGGCGCCTGCTGCAGCACGCCGCCGAAAAGGCACGCGTCGAGCTGAAAATCAGAGACCTGGCGAGCGGGCTCGATTGCCCGGAGGCGCTCGACGGCCCGCACCCGAGCAAGAGCCTGCTGGCGACGGTCGTGGTATTGCCGGGGCGAGAAGCGTGAAGAACAAGCCCAACCCTTACGCCAAGCCCGATGCGCGCACGCTCGAAGCGCGCGCCAAAGGCTACCCGGCGCGCAGCGTGTTCAAGCTGCAGGAGATCGATCGCCGCATGCGCCTGTTCCGCGCCGGGCAGAACGTGATCGATCTGGGGGCGGCGCCGGGCTCCTGGTCGCTCTACGCCAGCGAGCGCGTCGGCCCGACGGGGCACGTTTACGCCATCGACATCAAGCCCATCCTGCAAGTGTTCGGCGAGAACGTCAGGGTGCTGGAGGGCGATGCGCTATCGCTCGACAGTGAAGCGCTCGCGGCGCACGCACCCTACGACGTGGTGCTGAGCGACATGGCGCCCAATACCTCGGGCTCCAAGTTCCAGGACCAGGCGCGCAGCACCGAGTTGTTCTTGCGGGCGCTCGAGGTCGCTCTGCACCACGGCAAGCTCGGCTCGCATTTTGCCGCCAAAATCTTCATGAGCGGCGACTACAAAGCCGCCGAAATGCAGGTGCGAGCCGCCTATGAAAACATGCGCACCATCCGCCCCGAGGGCACGCGCCAGGTCAGCTCGGAAGTGTTCGTGGTCGGCATGGGCCGGCGCTGAGTCGTGCGAGCGAGAATTTGGGCGCAGCATCGATTGAGCGCGGGCGTCGCTCCGTGAGCTGCGTATCGCGCGGTACGTCGAAGACACAAGGCAACGCGAGAGACGTTTCGAATTGGCGCCCCTGCTCGCCCTCGCACGACTCGCGACCTCCCTGTGAATCTCGCAGGTCCCGCGCCACGAGAGCTCAGGATGGAGGCAGCCCGAGACGTGCCGCACGGTGTGGCCTGGTGCCGATACGGAAGTTTCTGCGAAGCAAGCTGCAGTGCGGCAGCCCCGGTCGATCAGAAAGCGCTCTGTCCCGTCAGCGCCTTGCCCAGCACGAGCGTGTGGATTTCGTGGGTGCCTTCGTAGGTGAAGACGCTTTCGAGGTTGAGCATGTGGCGGATGACGGGGTACTCGAGCAGGATGCCGTTGGCGCCGAGCAGGTTGCGGCAGGTGCGTGCGACGTCCAGCGAGATGCTGACGTTGTTGCGCTTGCAGAGTGAGACTTGCTCGGGTGTGACGGCGCCGGTTTGCTCTTTTTGGCGCGAGTAGTGGTAGGCGAGCAGGTCGGCTTTGACGATCTCGCCGGCGCAGTCGACCAGCTTTTCTTGCACGAGCTGTTTGCTGGCGAGCGGCACGCCGAACTGCTTGCGCTCGTTGGTGTAGTCGACCGCGCACTCCAGGCAGGCCTTGGCGGCGCCGACGGCGCCCCAGGCGATGCCGAAGCGCGCCTGACCGAGGCAGCGCAGCGCGGCGCCCAGGCCCGGCTTGTGCTCGAGCGCGTTTTCGCGCGGGACGCGGCAATCGCTGAGCACGATCTCGCCGGTTTCGCTGGAGCGCAGGCTCATTTTGCCGTGGATGCGCGGCGTTTCGAAGCCGGGCATGTCGCGCTCGACGATGAAGCCGCGGACCGACTCGGCACCGCCGTCGCCGACCTTGGCCCAGACCACGCACAGGTCGCAGAAGGGCGCGTTGGTGATCCACATCTTGGTGCCGCTCAGCACGAAGTCGGTGCCGTCGGGGCGCGCGCGCATTTGCATCGAGCCGGGGTCGGAGCCGCTGTCCGGCTCGGTCAGGCCGAAGCAGCCGATCAGCTCGCCACGCGCCATACGCGGCAGAAAGCGCTGCTTTTGCTCCTCCGTACCGGCCGAGTAGATGGCGTACATGGCGAGCGAGCCCTGCACGCTGACGAAGCTGCGCAGGCCGCTGTCGCCGTACTCGAGCTCTTGCAGCAAGAGGCCGTAGGTGACGGCGCCCATACCCGCGCAGCCATAGCCCGAGATGCTGGCGCCCAAGAGGCCCATGGCCGCAAGCTCCGGGACCAGGTCCTTGGGGAACTGCTCCTTTTCGTAGAGCTCACCGGCGTGAGGCAGGTAACGATCGCGGATGAAGCGGCGCACCGTGTCCCGGACCAGCAGCTCCTCTTCAGTAAGTAGAGGCTGCAGGGCCGTGAGGGCGTCGAGGCTGGCGAGCGACACTCGCCTGAGCTTACCACGGCTAACTTGGCCCGCTGCTCCGCCCTTGGCTATCGCCTGGATGTGTCTTTTCGGGCGAAGCCCTTCGTGATCGCGCTCGGCTGCGCGATCGGTGCGGCCTGCTCGGTCGGGGAGCTGGCGGTCTCGGTCGCTCCAGCTGGCGCTATCGCTCCGGCTGCCTCTGCCCCTCCGACTCCCGCCCCGGCTGCCGCTGCCGCTGCCCCTCCGGCTCCCGCTCCTGCAGAGGATGATGCCGTCGCTGTCGGTCCTACGGCTGCTGATGCTGCCCCTGCCGCTGATGCTGCCCCTGCCGGCGCTGATGCTGATGTTCCCCCTGCCACTGATGCTGATGCTCCGCCGGTGGAGGAGCCGGTGGCTGAGTATGTCGGGCCGTCGCTCACCTCCGTGGCGCGTGAGACGTACGTCTTTTCGCGGCCATCGTTCAAATCGCAAAAGATCGGCTACCTGCGCGTGGGGGCTGTCGTGGGTCGCTCGGCGCAGGCCATGGGTGACGAAGGCTGCAAGCGCGGTTGGTACCGCGTTCAGCCCGAAGGCTACGTCTGCATCGAGAACGCCGCGATCCTGGACAGCGAGGGCGAGAGCCCGTTCGCGCAACTGGGGCTGGTAAGGCCCGATCGCATGGCGGCGCTGCCCTACCGCTACGCGCGCTCGCGCTACCCGACTCCGCCCTTCTACACGCGCCTGCCGAGTCAGCTCGAGCAGCAGCGCAGCGAGATCGAGTTGGTGGGTCACCTGCGGGCCAGGACGGCGCAAGCCTGGAAGGACGTGCCCAGCACGCCGTTGCCCCCGCTGCTCGCCGAGGGGCGCAGCGTGCCGCTGCCCTGGGGCTTTTTCCGCGAGGGAAATCCGCTCACCACGGGTCGCGCCATGCCGGACAGTGGCTTCGCGCTGCTGGGCGTGTACGAGCACGAGGGCCGGCGCTTCGCCCTGAATACCGACTTCCAGCTCTTGCCGCTCGATCGCCTGAAGCCGGTGGAGGTGAGCTCCTTTCACGGGCTACGTCTCGACGACCAGGTGACATTGCCCGTTGCGTTCGTGCGCTCCGGCTCGGCCCAGCTCTATGCAGGCGACGCCAAGCGGGGCCTGAGCATCGCGCGCAAGCTCGCCTACCGCGAGGCCGTCCCACTCACTGGCCGCGAGATCATCGTGTCGGGCGTGCACTACCTGGAGACGACCGGCCACGACTACATTCGCGACGAGCGTTTGGTGCGCATCGATCGCTTCAAGAACAAGCCAGGCTGGGCCACGCCCGGGCGCAGCTGGATTCACGTGTCGGTCTTGCAGCAATCGCTGGTGATGTACCAGGGCGAGCGGCCCGTGTACGTGACGCTGGTGTCGACCGGCGTCGATGGCCTGGGTGATCCGCTGGAAACTCACTCCACGGTGCGGGGCCAGTTCTTGATTCACACCAAGCACGTCAGCATGACCATGGATAGCGAGGCCGAGGGTGACGAGTTCGACCTGCGTGACGTCCCCTACGTGCAGTACTTTCAGGAGGGCTACGCGCTGCACGCAGCCTTCTGGCACGACGCGTTCGGTCAGCCCTACAGCCACGGCTGCGTGAACCTTTCGCCGCTCGACGCGCGCGCGCTGTTTCACATGACCGACCCGCCGGTGCCGCAGAGCTGGCACGCCGCGCTGAGCTTGCGCGGCGGCACGCTGGTGCACATCACCCCGTGATGCGTCGCGCGTAATCGGACGGCTGCTCCAGCCGGCGCCCCGAGAGCCGCTCGATCGCCGCCGCCACCGGCAGCGCCTTGGCTCCGCCCGGTAGCGTGATGCGATAGGCTTCGGCGCGTAGCTCGCCGCGCGTCGTTTCCCAGACGCCGCCATGGGTAGCGCGCAGCACCTCGCCCAAGTAGGCGCCGACCAGGACCGCGGCACGCCGCACCCAAACCGCCTCGGGATCGGGCGGCGCGAGCGGCGGAGCTAGCAGCGTGACGTAGCGATCGATGCTGCGCAGCGAGGCGAAAGACAGATCGAGCGGCAGCTCGGCCACCGCGCAGTACACGCCCACCGGCGACTCGCCGAGCCGCGCGCCGAGCTCCGGCAGCTGGCTGGCAGCAGGCCACAGCGCCGGATCCCACGGCGTGGGCGGCGTCACGTCGAGTGAGACGCGCTGACCGAGCGGCTCGGCGCCGGGGTGGGGCAGGGGCGTGTCGCCCACTTCGAGCGGCTCGCCGGCTTGCAGCTTGCTCTCCAGGTCGCGGAACGGCAGAAAGCACAGACCCTGCCCCTCGATGTGCAGGTGCATCAGGTCGGCGGCGTCGCCGACCCATTCACCGGCGTAGGCCCGACGCAGGCACTCGCCGGCGTACGCGCCGAGGCCAAGCAGCGCGCGCGAGCGCATCTCGGTGCGGGGCCCGACGGTGCCGCGGTAGACGAGCCCGAGCGCCGCATCGAGGCGCGCGATGCTGAACAGCGACAGATCGAAGGGGGCGAAGTGCCGTGCCACGCCCGACTCGGTGAGGTAGCGCGCGGTGACCATGGCCGCGTGCGACAATTCGCCGGGCAAGGGCCGCAAAGGCAGCGACTCGAGCCGGCGCGCCAGACCCTGCTCGAACTCGAACCGCGCCGCCTTGCCGTCGCCGCTGGCGATGCGCCGTTCCTCGTCTTCCCAGGGAGAGGCGCGGCGAGCGATGGGCGGAGCCGGTGCACCTGCTGGTGGCGGTGGCACCGAGGCGGGAAAGGGTGGTCGCGCCGTGCGCCGCACGGGCTCGGCCGCGGACGGCGGCGGCTCCGAGACATGGCGCGGCGGCGCGACGCCGTGCGCGAGTTTTGCGAAGGTGGTGGCCAGATCGTCGGCGGCGTGGTGCCCGACTTCGTGCAGGCGTGCCTGGAGCCGCTTGACGTCGGCGCTGCGCCCTTGCCTGTGCGCGATCAGCGCGCCGATCGCCAGGGCATCGTGTGCGGAGCCGTCGATCGCCAGGGCAGCGTCGACCGACTGGCGCGCGGCCTCCAGCGAGCTTTGCATCAGCATCAAGCCGCGCAGCGCAAAACCCAAGGCTGGCATCGGGCTGGCTTGGGGCTCGAAGTCGGCCAGCAGCTCGTCCAGCTCCGCGGCGATGCGGGGCGAAACCAACCAGGCGTCGGCGCGCGCGAGCGCCCAGGCCAGCGTGAGACGTGACAGCTCGCCCTCGGGATCTTCGGCGTGCGCGCGGCGCGCCTGCGTCGTGGCGCGCCCTACGTCGCCGAGGTCGATCAGCAAACGCGCCACCGCGGCGCGCAAATCCGGGTCGAGTAGCGGCGCCCGGCACAGCCGATCGAGCGCCCGCCTGGCCGCGGGCTTGCGACCCAGGCCGACCAGCGCGCGCACCTCGAGCAGCGATAGCTCTGGCGTGAGCTCCGGACCGAGCTGCTCCACCGCGCTCAGCGCGCGTTCGAAATCGCGATCGGCTAGCCAGGTAGCGATCAAGAACACGCTCGGCGGCTCCGACGGTGCGCCCGGCGCACCTGGTGAAGGCGCGGTGTTACGCGTCCAAGGCCTCGTCGAGCTCACCGCCTCGAGTGGACCGAGCTCCAGCGTGCTCGGCGGCTTGCTGCCAGGGTGCTGGTGGCTGGCGTTGCTGCTGCTCGGCGGCGGAGCCGACACGGTGTCGTTCCAGGGGCTCGATTCGGTCGCGCCCAGCTCCAGCTCGAGGTCGGGTGGCGGCGCGTAGCTCGGTGGCTGCTCGCGGGGCGAGAACTGAGGCACGAGCGGAGCGCGTGGGATGCCGGGCGCCTGCGGCGTCTTGAGCCGGGCTTCCAGCGGGGGGGCGGGGTGGGGGGGGCCTGCCGGGGCGTCGCTCGAGGAGACGTAGCCCGGGTCGGTGGGGCGGTGGTCGTCGTCCTCGTCGTCAGTTTCGCTGTCGAGGGTATCGTGCGGGGGCGGCGGCACCGTCGCTTCGTTGAATTGCCGGGGTTCGGGGCGCAGCGTGCCGCGCTGCGCGGCGTTCAGCATGGCCTGGGCCTCCGGAAAATCGCCGCAGCTGCCGACGAGCTCGCTCAAGCGAGCGATCACCCCCTGCAGGTCGAGCTTGCCCCGCTGGTAGAGGATGCGGGTCGCAAAGTAGGTCGTGACGTAGTCGTGCTCGCGCCCCACACCGAGCTGTGCCAGCAGGCGTTGCGCTTCCTCGAACGAGCCGGCGTTGAGCCGCGCCTCGATCTCGGTGTGCAGGGGATGGTTCAGCTGACCCGTTTGTGAGTAAGAGTAGCGAGAGCCTGCGACTCCCGTCCAGTTGCTGTCGTGCTCGTCGGCCTTAAAGCGACTTCGCGCAGCGAAAGCCGATGCCGTGGCTCTGGGCTTTGGGATCCTGGGCGTAACGGAAGGCGGGGTGCAGCCACTCGGGAAAGCTGCCGTTCCAGGCACCCCCGCGGATGACGCGTTTCTGGCCGCTATCGGGCCCGGAAGGATTCTTTTGATCGCTGGCCTGGTAGGCGCCGTCCCAGTCCGCTACCCACTCCCAGACGTTGCCGACCACGTCATACGGGCCGAAGCGCGAACGCCCGGCCGGGAACTTGCCGACCGGCGCGGTCGTGGCGTAGCCGTCGTCCGCTGGGTACAGCGCGCCAGGAAACTGCTGGGCGACCTTGTTCTGCTTGGCCCACGCCAGGCACTCGCTGCCGCAGGCGTTGAGGTGCTGCGCGGTGGGCGCGTCGTCACCCCACGGGTAGACCCGGCCGTCGGGGCCGCGGGTCGCGTACTCCCACTCGGCTTCGGTCGGCAGGCGCCGGTCGGTATTCTTGCAGAAGGTGCTGGCCATCTCCCAGCTGAGGCAGTTCATCGGGTGCTCGCCCTTGGCCGGATCGGCCAACGTGCACAGCGGCGAGTAGACCTTCTTGTCGGAAGCGTTGATGTTCGGCCACTCCACCTCGGGCGTGGCGCGTCGGCATTTGCCGACGTCCGAGCAGTCGCGATACTGCTTGGCCGTGACCTCGTACAGGTCGATGCAGAAGCCGTCGAGCGTGACATTGTGACTAGGCTTTTGGTTGGGGAAGGCGTCCTTGGCGTCGGAGCCCATGAAGTACTGACCGGCCGGGATCAGCACCATGTTTTCCGGACAGCTCGGCGCAAGGGCAGCGGCCGAGGCGCTCGGCGTCGGGACCGCAACTGCGGCGGGCAGCGCGCTGGGCTCCGCGGTCGCGCCACCGCTCGGCGCGGGCTCCGTGCCGCGCGCCGGTAGTAGTAGGAAGCCAGCGACGCCCAGCACCGCCGCGGCCGCGACCGCGCCCACGATCGCACCAGTGTTGCTCTTGGCCGCCGGCGTTTGCGTGTTCGACAGCGTCGCCGGTGAGCCGGTGTGGTTCTCCGGGGTGCGGGGCATGGCGCCGGTTGGGGTCGGCTGCGTGTGGCCGCTCGCTACCAGCGGCTGCCCGCCGGTGGCGGCGCCGGGGTGCAGCACCGTGTCGGAGAACGAGCCGGACTGCGCCGCTTCGAGGTCGCGCCAGAATTCGCGCGCGCGCGCATAGCGATCGTGCGGACGAACCGCCAGCGCCCGAGCAAACACAGCCTCCACGGCGTCGGGAACGGTAGCGCCCAGCGCGCGGGGAGTTGGCCGGTTCTCCGGGTTGCCGGAGGCGAAGGCCAGCTGGATCAGATCGTCACCGTCGAGCGCCAGCTTGCCGGTGAGCATCTCCACTGCCACCAGCGCCAGCGCGTACACGTCCGTCCACGGCCCGGTCGCGCCGTAGCTGCGGTTGAACTGCTCGGGCGCGCCGTACTGCGGCGTGAACGACGTCACGCTCATGCCCGTCTTGGCCAGCGCCGCCTTCAGCTGCGTGTTGTCGGACATCATCTTGGCGACGCCGAAGTCGAGCACCTTGACGGTGGCCTGACCGGTGCGTGCGCCCTCGCCCAGCACGAACAGGTTGGCTGGCTTGATGTCGCGGTGAGCGATGCCCTTGCCATGCGCGACGTCGAGCGCACTGGCCGCTTGCCCCAGCGTCGAGACCACGCTGGCGAGCGGCCACGGCGCAGCGCCGGCCGCTCGCTCGCCGTCCAGCAGCTCGTCGAGGGCTTTGCCCTCCAGCCATTCGAGCACCATGTACGGCATCCATTGGCCGTCGGGCGAGGTGAAGGTGCCGACGTCGCGCGCTTGCACGATGCCGGCGGTCTGACTGCTGAGCTCGGTGAGCAGCGCGCCTTCTTGAATGAAAGCGTCCTTGAATTGCTCGCGCTGGTCCATCGGCGCGTTGGACAGCCCGTTGAAGAACTTGATCGCGACCGGCTTGTTCCAGATGGTGTGGATGGCGCGGTACACCACCGCGAAGCCGCCCTCGCCAACGAGCTTCTCGATGCGGTACTTCTCCGCGATGGTCTGGCCGGCAATGCCCAGCGGGTCTTTGGCGCTCATGGGACGATCAGGATCCTCAGCCCGTAGGATACGGGCCTTTGCAACGACTTGGTTTCACAATTCATGCTTTCGGCCCCCACACGACGCCGCGCTCGGCGAGATCGGCCAAGAGTGCGGCGGCGCTCGCGAGCACGGCTTCAGTAAGCTCGCTGCCGAGCTGCTGAGCTGCGCCGCGCACCGCGTCGCCCAAGCTGTCGCCAGCGACCAGGCGCTCGACGATGTGGCCGGCCAGCGCGCTCAGCTCGAGATAGCGCACCTCGTGCTCTGGGCTGCGATACACGAGCAGCGCCAGCTCGCGACGCGAGGGCTCGCTGCGATCGAGAGCAGTGTCGGGTAGCTCGTGCACGGCGTGGCGATAGCGCGCCAGGCGCAGCGCTGCCCCGAGCTCGACGCCCTGCTCCAGCTGCAGCGCTGCCGGCACGTGGCCACGCGGCAGCGACGGCAACGCCGAGACCTCGATGTGCAGTGATTCGTGTCGTGCCAGCTCCGGCAGGTAGCCGGGGATGCGCGGGTCGGCTGCCCACAGCGGCTCGCAGAAGTCGAGCAGCTCGGTCGTGACGTCGCGCAGGTAGTGCGTGCGCGGCGCCCGCTCGCTCAGAAATCGCGCGAAGTACTCGTCGAACAGCGGACCCAGGCGCGCCATGCTGCGCGGGATCGACAGCTCGATGGCCTCGCGCAGGTTGCCGCGCGTAAGCTCGCGATAGACCAGCAGGCGCTCGAAGCTCTCCAGCAGCGCCGCGGTGTCGGGGGCCGCGATGCCGCGCTCCTGGCACAGCTGCTCCAGCGCCGTGCGCGTGGGCTCGTCGCCGAGCAGCAGCTCACCGAGCACGCTTTCAAGCGCTGCTTGCATGGCTCGCCTCCCAGCGCGGCAGGCTCGCGTCGTACACGGCGCGCAGCGCCCTTACCTCTGCCAGGAGCTCGGACAGCGGCGGGATGTGGTTGTCGCGCTCGAGCAGCACCGGCCGCGGCCCGCTGCGCTCGAGCGTGTAGGCGAGCAGCTCCAGCACGGGATCGACGAGCGGCGCGCCGTGCGTGTCGAGCACCAGGCCCGAAGGGCGCCGGCTGTGCCCGGCCACGTGGATCTCCACCACGCGGCTCAGGTCCAGCCCGCGAATGAAGGCGTGAGCATCGAAGCCGTGATTGAGCGAGTTGACGTAGACGTTGTTCACGTCGAGCAACAGCCCGGCGCCGCTGCGCTCCAGGACGCCATGGATCAGCTCCAGCTCCGAAAGCTCGGGCTGACCCGGGTGCATGTAATAGGTGATGTTCTCGAGCGCGAACGGCACGCCCAGCGCATCCTGCACGCGCCGCACGCGATCGGCGACGCGCGCGACGGTTTGCGCGCAGTGCTTTAGCGGCAATAGCTCGTGCAGCGCGCGCGGGCCCGCCGAGCTGAAGCACAGGTGATCGCTGTGAAAGGGCGAGCGCGTGCGGGCTATTTCGCAGCGCAGCTCGCCCAGGTAAGCCGCGTCGGGCTCCACGCTGGCGCCGATCGACAGCGTGAGCCCGTGCGTCACGAGCGGGTAGCGGCCGACGAGCTGCTCCAGCTGGGCCGGATAGTAGCCGCCGCGCCGCATGTAGTTTTCGGGCGAGACTTCCAGGAAATCGAGCGGCAGCGCGGGGCCGTCGACGATGTCTTCGAGGAATTCCCAGCGCAGCCCGAGCCCGACGCCGCCGAGCTTCGACGGCGCGTCTGCTGCTGGCTCGGGCAACGGGGTCACGCGCTCGAGCCTCTCAGCCGCACGTCCCCGCGCCGCAGCCGGCCTTGGCACCAGCAGCCTTCTTCTTGGCGGCGGGCTTGGGCGCCTCGGCAGCCTTGGGAGCGTCGTCGGGCTTGGCGGCCTCGCTGGGCTTGGCGCCTTCGCCCTCGGCGGGCTTGGCGGTGGCGTCGCCCGGCGCGGGTGCAGCTGCTGCAGCGGGGGCCGCACTATCAGAAGCGGCCGGCGCTGGCTCGGTCGCGGCCGGAACCTCTTTGGCCTCGACCGGGCTTTCCGCGGGCGGAGCGGCACCGCCACAGGCGACGACGCTGAGCGCGGTGAGGGTGGCGAAGATCGAGCTGTAGGTGAGAGAGTGCGACATCGGTCAAGGCTCCTTGCAGTGATGGGGGTAGCGGCTCTGGCTCGGGAGTCTACCCGCGGAGCCTTCCCCACCGACCTCTTGCGTACGCCGCAGGCGGCGGTCGGTTTCGACGCGCGGGGTGATCTGTTAATAACTCAATAATATCATATAGTTATACCTGCTCAGGGCAGGGCTTCGGCCACCAGCTCGACTTCGATTTTGGCGTTCTTGCCGAGGCTGGCCTCGGCTCGCGCGGCCTCGCCAGGCTCGGCGATCCCTGCCGCGCTGCGGGGACCGATATCGTGTGGGGCCAGCGGTAATACGAGCGGGCTAGCCGTGCGGATCGAGAGCCGCAGCGGCGCCCCCGGCGGGGTGGGCAGGGCCTGAAGGACGAGCTCCACCCGAACCGGCGCGCGGAAGCCGTGCAGGAGCAGGCTGCCGATGGCGGTGGCGCGCACCTTCGCCGGGCGCTGAGAGGTGGTGTCGAGCGCGCCTTGGCTGAGTCCTTCGAGTGACGAAAGCTCGAAGCGCGCGCGCGCGAACTGCTGTCGCTTCTCGCTGCTCACGTCTGGACCGAGCTCCAGCCACTGCAAAGCGAGCAGGCCCGGCGCCAGCGTGAGCGCTGCATCCTCGGGCAGCGAGTCGGGGTCGATGCTGATGCCTCGCAGGTCCGCCTCCACGCTGGCGCGCGCGGCGGCGAGCTCACTCAGCGCTAGCTCGAGCTTGCCGCCCAGCACCGGCACTTGGCCGCTGGGGTTGGCCTTGCGCCCCGGCAAGCTGAACTGGATGCGGCTGCTCGCCGCGTCGATGCGAAAGCTGCGTTTGACGTTGCCGGGCGGCGGCGTCGCGGAGTCGCTGGCACTGGCGCTGGCCAGCCAGGGTGCGGTGCGGCGCGGCGCCGGTTCGGCCTTGGCGCAGCCGTGGCATGCCAGCAGCAGCGCCGCCACCCTAGCGAGCTTTCGCCTCATCGCAAGCTCCCTAGCGCGCCTCGCGCGCTTCGCGCGCCATGCGAAGCTCGGTCTTGAGCACCGAGATCAGCACGCCGATCGCGCCCAGCGAAAAGATGCACAGCATGGGCCCGAGCGCGCCGCACAGCGCCGCCAGTAGCGTGAGCAGCACGAACGTGTCGCGCTTGAACAGCGGCGCGATGTACGCCATCAGGCCGCCGCCGCTGCTGGCCTGACTCAACGGATATTTGAGCAGGTCGCCCGAGCCGATCTTGATCAGGTAGCGGTACTCGATGCCGCTGCCCAGAACCCCGCACACGACGCAAATCGCCCCGGCCCAGCCGTAAAGCTCCTGCCCTGTCCAGCGGTAGAGCCCGAGCCCCGCGCCGCCGAAGAAGCCGTAGTTGGTCAGGTCGTCGCCGATGGTGTCGAGCCATTCGCCGAGGCGCGAGCCGCGGTGGCTGACGCGGCTCATCTCGCCGTCGCAGCCATCGAGCACGCTTTGCGACTGGAACAGCGTCGCGCCGACCACGAGCGGCCAGTAGCCGCCCTGGGCGGCGCTCAGCGCGCCCAGCACGCCCACGCCCAGGATCGCGACCGATACCTGGTTGGGGCGCAGTGGCGTCTTGATCAGCAAGCGCGAAATGAACAGCGAGATGTGGCGGTTCAGGTGGCGCGAGGTCCAGCCGTCCTGCGGCTTGCGCAGCGAATGAAACAGCGCCCGTTCGGCGCGATTGACGGCAGATTCCGAGCTCAGCTCGATGGGCGCGAAGGCATAGGCGACCTCGGGCGGCTGGGTCACGCTGCGCACGTCACGCTCGTCGCCCGCCACGAGCCCGGCGGCCAGCTCGCGGAACGTGGCGCGATGCACCAGCCAGTCGGCGCCTACCCGCAGCCGCGCCGCGCCTGCGGGCGCGCTCGCCACCACCGGGATGCGCAGCCGAGCGTCCGCTAGCGCGGCGCGCAGCTCGGTTGCCTGCTCGGCCACCACGATGCAGCCGATGCCGGCGGCTTGAGCGTCCAGCGCCAGCCTCAGGCCGACGGGCAGACCCGCGAGGCGACGCATCGACGTGCCGGCCGGCTCGAGCAGCAGCGCCACGAGCGCTGGCTCCGGGGCTGCTTCGACGTTTGCCGGCATGGCTCGGCCGCAGGGCTAACACCTCGCGCAGTTGCCGACAATCCCTCGGAAAAGCGGCCGCCACCGTCGACCAAGCAGAGCTGCCACGGCTGCCGCGCGGCCCCCGGAACGAAGCGCCGTGAGCGGTGCTATAACGCCGCCCGTGCCGTACTCCTCAGAGTTCCGTTGCTTCGCCGGCTGTGAAGGCTCCTGGCCCGTCACGCGACCGATCTACCGCTGCCCGAAGTGTCAGGGCCTGCTGCAGGTGGTTCACGACACGACGGCGCTCAAAGCTCGCAGCGGCGCGGCGTGGATGAAACTGTTCGACGACCGCTACAAGCAAAACGTCTGGCCTTACGGCTCGGGCGTGTGGGGTAAGCGCGAATGGGTCATGCCGCAGGTGCCGGACGAGATGATCGTCTCGATGTACGAGGGCGGCACGAACCTGTTCTGGGCGGATCGCTACGGCAAGGAGCTCGGGATCTCGGATCTTTGGGTCAAGCTCTGCGGCAATAGCCATAGCGGCTCGTTCAAGGACCTGGGCATGACCGTGCTGGTCAGCGTGGTGCGCATGGCCATTCAAGAGGGCCTGAAGGTGAAGGCGATCGCCTGCGCCTCGACGGGGGACACCAGCGCCGCGTTGGCGGCGTATGGCGCCGCGGCGGGCCTGCCGGTGGTGGTGCTGCTGCCGCACAACAAGATCTCCACCGCCCAGCTGGTGCAGCCGCTGGCGCACGGCGCGCTGGTGCTGGGGCTGGACACCGATTTCGACGGTTGCATGGAGATCGTCCAGCGTTTGGCGGCCGAGGGGCTGGTGTATCTGGCCAACTCGATGAATCCGCTGCGGCTCGAGGGCCAGAAGACGGTCGCGATGGAGATCGTTCAGCAGTTCGATTGGCAGGTTCCGGATTGGATCATCCTGCCGAGCGGCAACCTGGGCAACGCGTCGGCGCTGCACGCAGGCTTCAAGCTGATGCGCGAGCTGGGCGTGATCTCGAGCTACCCGCGGCTGGTGGTCGCTCAGGCCGAGAACGCCAACCCCCTGTATCGCGCCTGGAGCGAAGGCAAGCGCACCGTGACGCCGATTCAAGCCAAGCCGACCCAGGCCACGGCGATCCAGATCGGCAACCCGGTGAGCGCGCCGCGTGCGATTCAAGCCCTCGAGGAGCTCAACGGCATCGTCGAGCAGGCCAGCGAAGAGGAGCTGTGCGAGGCAGCCGCGCGTGCCGACCGCACCGGCATGTACACCTGCCCGCACACGGCCGTCGGTCTGGCGGTGCTCGAGAAGCTCGTGAACCGCGGCGTGATCAAGAAGGGCGACAAGGTGGTGTGCGTCTCCACCGCCAACGGGCTCAAGTTCACCGAGTTCAAGGTGAAATACCACGAGGGCTCGATCCCCGGCGTGACCGGCAAGCTCAAAAACCCACCCGTTCTCCTGCCGCCCAGCTTCGACAAAGTGGTCGATGCCATCTCGCAGCGCTTCTCCTGAGGGAGGGTAGGCCTTCTCTCAGGCTGCCCAGCTGGGCAGCCTCGCACCAACCGAAACCCGGCCTCCCCCAAACGGAAGCGCTCCTCGCTGGGCGGTTTCCGAGATTTCACAGGGAGTCGCTGACGGTGCGGGAGCCCGCCCTGATGAGATGAAACGGCAGTCGGAAGGGCCTATTGAGGCGCCGTCGCATGTCGCGTTTGCGACATGAAAACCTGAATGAATTAGCGAGGCGGAACCCTCGCGCACACAGCAAGTCGCATATGCGACATCAGCCGCTTGTAAAGGCGTGGGTGTCGCAACTACTACTTGCCGACTAGCCTCGGCGCTTACCGCGGCTTCATTGACGAATTTCTGTCGCATAGGCGACGTGGGCCGATGCGCGTAAACGGGCATCCAGGCGGCGCCAGCCATTGGCTGAGTTTCTTCCTAGATCGGGAGATCGGGAGGCGTGCGAGGGCGAGCAGGGGCGCCAAGCCGAAACGGCGCTCGCGTTGCCTTGTGTCATCGAGTCGTACAGGGCGATACGCCCCTCACCGAGCGACGCACGCGCTCAATCGACACTGCGCCCAAAAATTCTCGCTCGCACGACTCCCGATCTCCCGATCTCCCTGTGAAAAAATCTGGGAGACTCGCGGGGACGAATGATTACTGGATGACGACGGTTTTGCTGACGGTGACGCGCTCGCCGTCGAAGGCGGGAATGCGGGACTTGCGCAGCGTAGCGGCGATGCAGCCGCCGGTCGGCGTACCCGCAAACGGCGGACCGCCGATGGTCGCGCTGGTGACGCGCCCGGAAGGAGCAAAA
>DATDEV010000720.1:0-9822 GCA_036522995.1 Polyangiaceae bacterium | reverse complement strand
CGAGCCCGAGCGCTGCGCGACCAGTCGCTGCCGCCAAGCGTCCGCGACAACCGGCGTCGGGATCCTCCGGCCGTCAACGCGCTATTGCCCCGCCCCGCGCCACCATAGCGACCCCTGCACCGGCGCCTGACGGCGCCACGTTCACGCCTGAGGACCCCCTGAGCGCGCCCCAAGCTCCCCCGAGCTCGCCCGAGCCGGCGCCTCCCGCGCCGGCCCCCGCCGACACGAGCGCACCCGAGCCGTCGCCGGCTCCGAGCGACCCTCCTGCCGGCATGTATCCGATCCCCCAGCCTGTGCCCGACCTCGCGCCGCCCAGCAACTGAGGCGGGCGCCGCTACTGCCAGCGGAAGACGCGCATCGCGACCACGAAGCCGATCACGCTCCAGGCGCCAAGCACCAGCAGCTCGAAGCCGATGCTCGAGAGCGAGCCGGCTTCGTTGTAGATGCGGCGCAGGGCATCGTTGGCCGCGGTCAGGGGCAAGAGCCGGATCGGCAGCTGCAGCCAATCGGGGAAACGCTCGTAGGAGAAAAACGAGCCGGAAAGCAGCCACATCGGCAGCTGCACGAAGTTCATCCAGCCGCCGGCCACCTCGGTGCTCGACAGGCGGGCCCCAATCAGCAGCCCGATCGCCGCAAACGCCGCCGCACCCAGCGTTGCCGCCAGCAGCAGCCCGGCGATGCTGCCCTGGATCTGCGTGCCGAACACCAGCCGCCCGAAGCCGACCAGCACCGCCAGCTCCATCACCAGGAACACGCTGCGCGAAAAGAAATACGACAGCAGAAAGTGACTGCGCCGCATCGGCGTGACGGCGTAGCGCCGCAGCAGCTTGCGCTTGCGCGCCAGCACCAGATTGAAGCCGATGCCCCACATGCTGCTGCCCATCAAGTTCATGCCGATCAGACCTGGGATCAAAAAGTCCACGTAGCGCGAGCCTCGTTCGCTGACGTGGAGCTCTTCGAGCTTCAGCGCGTCAGCGCGACCGGCGGCGCGCTGCAGCACGTCTTCGGTGACAGCGCGCGCGAGCAGGCTCTTTTCGTGGGCGGTATCGAGCTTGAACACCACTGCTTTGGCCGGGTCTGGCTGGTCGACGATCAGGTCGATCTTGGTGCGTGCCAGCGCGCGCTCGGCGACGCTAACCGGCTGCGTCACGCTCAGGATGCGCGTGCTGGCGTGCAGCGCGCTGGCGGTGGGCGCTGCCACGCGGTCCGTGACGGCGATGCGCGGCAGCTCGGGCGCCTTGGAGCGGAACGCCAGGCCCAGACCGATCGCCATCAGCAGCGGAAAGCCGAAGACCCAGAAGACGTAGCCGGGCTCGCGCAAGAACTCGCGAAGGCGCGCCTTGATCAGCTCCCCGAGCGGACTCGGCGGCTTGGCTTCGGCGCTCATGCCGCCTCCTGATTGGTCAGCCCGCGACCGGTGAGGTGCAGGAACACGTCGTCCAGCGTTGCCTGATGCGTGCTCAGGCCGATGGGCGTGACCTGCTGTCGCTCGAGCTCCGCCAGCACGGCGCCCAGCGCGCTCATGCTGCGATCGATGCGCAGCCGGTAACCTTCACCTCGCCGATCGACCGCTTCGACGGGCCCGAGCGCCGCCATGGCGGCCTCGTCCAGCGGTTGCTTGGTCTCGAACTCGACGAACTGCACCAGGCCCAGGCCGTCGACGAGCGAGCGCGGTGTGTCGACCGCGATGATTTTGCCCTGATCCATGATGGCGATGCGGTCGCACAGCGCAGCAGCCTCTTCCATGTAATGCGTGGTGATGAGCACGCTGCGTCCGCGCTGCTGAAAGCGCTGCACGATGCCCCACAGCGTCTGGCGCGCGCGCGGATCGAGGCCCGTGGTGGGCTCGTCCAGGAACAGCAGCTCGGGATCACCGGCCAGCGCGGTGCCCAGCGCGACGCGCTGCTTCTGACCGCCCGAGAGCTTGTAATACTGCTGCTTGCGCTCGGCCTCGAGGTCTAGCTCCCGGATCAGGTCGTCCACGCGCTTGCCCTGGCGGTAGAACGAGCGAAACAGCCGCAGCACCTCTTCCACCGTCAACTTGTCGGCCAATTGCGTGTCTTGCAGTTGCACGCCCAGCCGCTCTTGCAGCTCACGGTCGCGGCCGCTGCGCCACGCGAGACCGAACAGCTCCACTTTGCCGGACTCCGGCACGGTGAGGCCCTCCAGCATCTCCACCGTGGTCGTCTTGCCGGCCCCGTTCGGCCCGAGCAAGCCGAAACATTCGCCGACCTCGACCTCCAGCTCGATACCGGCCACCGCGAGCTTGTCGCCATAGCGTTTCACCAGGGATTGGCACAGGATCGCTGGGGCGGTCATGTTCGGGCGGCAGCCTAGCAGTAGGCGAGCAGCGAAAGTCGTGGCAGATTTTGCCCCATGGGCATCTTCGACCGCATGGGCAAGGTCATCTCGGCGAACTTCAACTCGCTGGTGGACGGCCTGCAGGACCCGAAAAAATCGGTAGAGCAGACGCTGCACGAGATGCAGGAGCAGATCCGCGCCGCACGGCGCGAGGTGGTGAGCGCAGTGGCGGCCGAGAAGCAGCTGCGCGGCAAGCTCGACGAGCTGGATCAGCAAGCCGCGAAATGGGCCGGCCGCGCCGAGCTCGCAGTCAAGACTGGCGATGACGAGCTGGCGCGCGAAGCGCTGATGCAGAAGAAGCGCGTGACGGGCGAGCGCGATCGCGCCGAAGCGCTGCGCGGCGAGCAGCGCGCGGCCGCCCACGAAATGAAGGCCGAGCTCGAGCGCATGGAGCAGAAGGTGACCGAGCTCGAGCAGCGCAAGGGCGCGCTGGTGGCGCAGGCAGCGCAGGCCAAGGCTGGCGCTGATGGCACCAAGCGCGTCGGCGGCAGCGCCTTCGCCGAGTTTCGCCGGATGGAGGATCAGATCGAAGCCGTCGAGACCACCGTGCAGGCGCAGCGCGAGCTCGACTCGGTGCTGAACGAGCCGGGACCCGGCGGGCTGACGCGGGACCAGGTCGAAGCCAAATTTCGCGCCCTGGAAGCCGGCGTGGGGCCCACCGCCGAGAAGCTCAAGCACAGCGAGGTCGACGAGGAGCTGCAAGCCATCAAGCGCCGTGTGCGCGTCGAACCTTGAGGCTAGCGCGGGCTTTCCGCCAGCAGCTCGCGCAGCACTTCGGCCACGGCCTCGTACAACGCCTCGGGGATTTCGTCGCCCAGCGCTAGCTCGCGCAGGGCGTGCGCCACCGGAACGTCGCGCACCACGGGCACGCCGTAGGCGTGCGCCGCCTCGATCAGACGCCGCGCCAGCTCACCCTCGCCATGGGCAATCACGGTGGGTGCCTCGCTTTCCTCGGCCTGGTAGCGCAGCGCCGTCGCCAGGTGTGTCGGGTTGACGATCAGCACCGTGGCGTCCTTGACGGCGGCGATCATCGAGCCGGCCAGCGCCTCCTGATGCGCACGCCGGCGCGCGGCCTTCACTTCCGGATCGCCCTCGGACTCGCGCTGCTCGCGCTTCAGCTCGTCCTTGCTCATGCGATGGCGCCGCAGCCAGGCGCGCCGAACGAACGCGTAATCCGCCACGCCGAGCACCAGCCCCACCAGGGCGGCGGCCCAAAGCAAGCGGCGCCCGAGTAGCCAGGAGGTGGCGGCCACTGCCTCGGCGCGCCCTGCCGTGCTGGCAATGTCGCCCAGATGGTCGCGCAGCAGGCCCCAGCTGAGCCAGCCGACGGCCAGCGCGGCCAGCAGCGAGCGTGCGAGCGAGAAGAAGCGCTCCAGCGTGAACAAGCCCTTGATGCCCTGAAACGGATCGAGCCGTGCCAGATCGGGCGCGAAGCGCGACGCCGTGAAGGCCCCGCCGGTCTGCAGCAGCCCGAGCACCAGCGACACGAACGCGGCGGCGCCGAGCAGCGGTGCGCTGAGCGCCAAGCAGAGCCAGGCTGCGCCCGCCAGATCGGCCTGGCCAGTGGCGATGGCAGCGCGCAGCCCCGCCCCGAGCGCCGCCGCTAGCGCCGCGGCGAACGCCGGCAGGAGCGCGAGCACCACCAGCAACGAGGCCCCCTGAGCCAGCGACACCGAGACCGCGCTATCACCTTCCTGCCGCGCCTTGTTCAGGCGGCGCTGCGTGGGCTGCTCGGTCTTCTCTGCCATGGTCAGAGCAATATCGGCAGGCCGCGGCCGCCAGTTGCGCGCCATGCGGCGGCGGTTTGCTGGATCACGGGTGTGCGTAGCTGGGGTGGGGGATGGCTGCGTTCGAAGCCGAACAGCACGTCGGCGGGGGTAAGCTGGTCGAGACCGGCGAAGAACTGCATGGTCAACAGGGCGCCGCCTTCGGTCAGGTGATAGTCGGTGCGGCGCGCGCCGAGCGTGAGCGTGTTGTTGATGCCCACCACGTCGGCGGCCAGCTCGTTGGGCTGGTTCAAGCCAGGCACGGCGTTGGAAAGTACCGCATTGATCTCCGACAGCGTGAGCGCGCCCCCGGCGGTGCACGGCAGGTGTCCGAGGTAGTGATGCCCGAGCTCGTGAGCCATCACGAACGCGATCTGTTCGTCCAGCAGCTGATACTGCCGCGCTACCTTGCGCGGATCGAGATCGACGCGCGCATCGACGAAGCCGGGGGCCGGCTCCGGTAGCGGCCGCTTGGGCCGGGCGCTATGCGCTATCAGGCGGATATATTCGCCGACTTTGTTCGTCCCCGACAGCTCGTCGGCCGCGCGAAAGCGCGCCAGCTGCGACTCGATCTGCAGCAGGCCGTCGGTGATGGCCATCGCGGCTCGCGAGCCGCTGCAGGAGGCGAAGGCGTTGACCTCACCGGGTGTCGCGTCGACGACCAGCGGAATGCCGCTCACGCGCGCCTGCTGCGGCTGCGGCAGCGCCGCCACCAGCTCGCCCAGGATCTGCTCGGCGCGGCGGCGCAGAAAGGCGATGTCGTGGTTGTTCACCGCATCGTTGGCGTTCGCGACCGGCGGCGTCGCCGCGGGCGGTGGAGCGACCGCGCCGGGCTGCGCGACGCCGGGCTGTGCGATCCGGCCGTCCGCCGAGGGCTGGCCCGGCACCGGCGTCACGCCCGGAGCGGCCGGGCCATACTGAGGATAGGTCGGCGGAGGCGACGCTTGCTTCTGCGCACAGGCGCTTGCCACGAGCAGGGTCACGCAGGCTGTCACCGAGCGGGCACGGCGGCGCCAGGGGCGAGGCATGGCTCAAACATAGCGCCCGGCAGCCGGCCCTTGCCACGGCCGAGCATTGCCCCCATCTTCTCGGCTGCAAGCGATGCCGAAGCAGCGCGTCCCGCTCCGATTCCGCAGGATTCATGCGCGCTTCGTGCCCGGCAATGCCATCGATTGGCTGCAGGACGGCCGCGAGGCCTTTCCGGCGATGCTCGACGCCATCGCGCAGGCCCGCCGGCAGGTCTTGCTCGAGATGTATTGGTTCGACTCGGACCGCGTGGGGCGGCGCTTCGCCGAGGCACTGGGGCAGGCGCGCCAGCGCGGCGTCGAGGTGGCGGTGATCTACGACTCGGTCGGGTCGATCTCGGCCGACCGCGCCATGTTCAGCGAGCTCGAGGCGCTCGGCGCGCAGGTGCTCGAGTACAACCCCATCGCTCCCTGGCGTCAGCGCTTCTCGCTGGCACGCCTCTCGCGCCGTGACCACCGCAAGGTGCTGATCGTGGACGGCAACGTCGGCTTCACGGGGGGCATCAACCTGGCCGAGCCGTGGGCCCCGTTGGAGGAACAGGGTGGGGGCTGGCGTGACGATATGATGCGCATCGAGGGACCGGCCGTCGACGGCCTGACGCGCTGCTTTCACCGCGTCTGGCGCCGTCACGAGCTGCCGGCAATCGCACGCCTGCACGCCCAGCCCAAAGCAGTCGTGCCGGGCGAGCGCCTGTTGCCGGTGCGTATCCTGGGCGAGCGCTATTACCGTCACCACCACGAGATCGCGCGCGACTATACCTCGCGCCTGTATGGCGCGAAAAAGCGCATCTACATCTCCAACTCCTATTTCGTGCCCGATGGCTCGATCCGGCGTGCCCTGGTGCGCGCGGCGCGGCGCGGCGTGGACGTGCGCGTGATCGTCCCGGCGCACAGCGATGTCGAGCCGGTCAAGTTCGCCGGCCGCGCCCAGTACCCACGCCTGCTGGCGGCGGGCGTGCGCATCTACGAGTGGCAGGAGGGCATGTTCCACTCCAAGACGGCTACGATCGACGGCGAGTGGTGCACCACCGGTACCTTCAACTTCGACTACATGTCGATCCGCACCAATCTCGAGATCAACGCCAGTGTGCTCGACGCGGAGCTGGCGAGTGAAGTCGAAGCGGCATTTCGGACCGACCTCAAGCGCACGCGTGAGGTGGACGCGGACGAGCTGAAATTCCGGTCACTTGGCGATCGACTGCTGGAGGCGGGCTTCTATCGCTTGCGGAAATTCCTGTGACGAGCTCTGGCTTCGAGCTGCGCACGCACGCCTCGATGCGTGACCTTGGTCGAGCCAACTACGAGGCGCTGCTGGAACCAGGGCACCCACCGTTCGTGTCCTTCGCTTGGCTCGATGCGCTGGAACGCACGGGCTGCGTCGGCGAGGAGCGCGGTTGGCTGCCGCAACACATTTCGCTGCACGAAAATGGCCAGTGCGTGGCCGCTGCGCCAGCCTACGTCAAGACCAACAGCGAAGGCGAGTTCGTGTTCGACTACGCCTGGGCGCGACATTCGGAGGGCGTGCTGCGCGCGCCGTATTATCCCAAGCTGCTCTTGGCCATCCCGTTCACGCCCGCCACGGGGCCACGCATCATGATCCAGCCAGGCGTGGAGCGGGCACGCGTGCTCGGCGCGTTCGCCAGCGCGCTGCCCCAGCTGTGCCAGGCGCTGCCGGTCTCCAGCGCGCACGTGCTGTTCTTGCCGGGCGCTGCCAGTCAAGAGCTGGCCGCGCTCGGGTACGCCGAGCGCCGCGGCGTGCAGTTTCACTGGGAGAACCCCGGCTACCGCGACTTCGACGATTTTCTGTCGCGCATGAACAGCAAGAAGCGTAACCAGATCAAGCGCGAGCGCCGTGAGATGCGCGATCGAGGGGTCGAGCTCGAGGCGCTATCGGGGCGCGAGCTCACGCCGGAGCTGATCGACTTCGTGTTCGACTTCTACCTGAGCACGGTGGAAAAATTCGCTTGGGGCAGGCAGTACCTGACGCGCGAGCTGTTCGAGGAGATCGCCAAGACCATGTCCGACGAGCTGCACGTGGTCGTCGCCAGGCAGGCGGGTCGCTTGGTGGGCGGCGCCTTCAATTTCTTGGGCCAGCAGGCGCTCTACGGCCGCTACTGGGGCGCTACGCACGAGGTGCCGTTCCTGCATTTCAACGTTTGCTTCTATTTCGGCATCGAGGAGTGCATTCGCCGCGGGCTGCAGCGGTTCGAGCCGGGCGCAGGCGGCGAGCACAAGCTGGCGCGCGGCTTCGAGCCCACCGTCACCTATAGCTCGCATTACCTGCGTCACCCGACGCTCGACCGCGCGGTGCGGGAGTTCTTGGTGCGAGAGCGCGAAGCCGTCGACGAGCACGTCAGCGCTGCGCGAAGCGAGGGCGTGCTGCGCCCGTTCGTTCCCGCCGAGACTCTCGACTAGCACTACTCAGTCAGTCCTTGGTACGAGCAGATCGCGATCCGCGAGAGTAGCCAAGGCCTCACGCGAAAACCGGCGAGGCCGGCGCCCGCTCCGGATGCGACTAGCGATCTGACTGAGTAGTGCCAACGTCCGTCGAAAGGCTGAAGCCCTCGATCCCCAGCAGCAGCGAGAAGAGCCAGGCGTCGTCGCCTTCGTCGGCGATGCGTCGCTCGGCCCGCAGCTGCAGCCAGGGACCGGCAGCCTGCGCCAGCAACGGAACACCCAGGCCCAGTCCCAGCTCGAAGCCTCTTTCCTCGCCGAACGAGCCCGACCGCGGTTGCGCGAAATAGGCACCCGCCGTGAGCGAGAGGGAATCGAGGGTCAGGTCCAAGAGCGCCGGTCCCTGCTCCAGGTCCCGAGCGAAGCGCGGCAAGAACAGCGGGCGCAGGTCGGCGCCCAGCGAGAGCGCACGCAGCGGTCGAGCGCTGCCGCTGCCGAAACCTTCGGCGTAGCGCAGGTAGCCACCGGCAACCCACAGGTAGTGAGCGGAGGCGCGCAGCGAGGCGCGCGGCTCGCCGTCCTCGAGCTCGGCGCCGAGCGCTGCCGCCCATGCCATGCTGCCGTCCATGCGGCCGTAGACCCCGTCGTTGCCGGGCAGTGGGGCATGCCGGCTCGCCGCGTCTTCATCGCCGAGCGCGCGCGCGCCGAGGCACGGGATGGTCAGCGAAAGGCACAGCGCGCAGGCCCAGCGCTGCATGACTACTGCTGCGCTCCGAGCGCCGCCACCACGTGCTCTCGCAGCTCCGGCGCGAACACCAGGCGAACGCGCTCCATGCGCTCGCCGCGCAGACGGCCGAGCAAGAACGAGACCTCGGACAGCGCACGGCTCTTGCCGTTGGGAAACACCACCGTGAGCGGGTCCTGCGAGTCGTCGAAGGCGACCGTCGAAGCGGCGTCCAGTCCGGCGTAGATGTCGGGATTCAGACCCGCCTGACGCGCGATGTCGCGGACGGTTTCCAGTGCTTCGAGCCGCGCCGTCGGCGTGGCTTGCTCGCCGAACAGCTCGTAAGTCTTGAACAGCTGTCGCGCGTAAAAGCGCTGGCTCAGGTCGGACAGCAGCGGATCGGAGGCTTCGCACCAGCTGGCCAGGGCCACCCAAAGCGTGGCGTCGTCGAGCTTCAAGTAGTGGCCGAGCGAGGTCTGCCCGTTGACCGCGATCTCGGCGATGGCCAGTGGTGTGGAGCCCACGCGCCCGCCATCCTGGGTGAGCTGCCCCACGCGTTCCAGGATGCGCGACAGCATCCACTCGCTGGCGCGCTCGGTCTTGTGAAAATAGACCTGCTGGAACATGAACAGCCGCGCCAGCAAGAACGATTCGATCGCCGGAATGCCCTTGGCACCGTCGATGGCCAGCGGCGGCGCCGCGCCGTCCGTGGGCACGCCGAAGCGCAAGCTGCGCAGCAACCAGTCGAGATCGAAGCTGCCGTAGCTGACGCCGGTAGCGTGTGCATCGCGCAGCAAATAGTCGCAGCGGTCGACGTCGAACGTCCCGCTCACCGCCTTGGCCAGGAACGTGAGCTCGTGCTTGCCCTGCACCAGATCGGCCACGCGCTCGGGTAGGGAGGGGTCGAAGCGGCGTAAGATGCGGTTCACGTCGGTGCTCGGATCGAGCACGATTTCACTGGTCCAGTCCTCGTGACGACGCGATTGCGGCAGCACCTGCTCGAACAGATGCGAGAAGGGGCCGTGTCCCACGTCGTGCAGCAGCGCCGCTGCCAGCGCATCGCGGGCGCGCTCGGTGGTGAGGCGCTGCCAGTAGGGCAGGCTGTCGTGGATGCCACGCAAGCGCCGCACCAGGCGCGTCATCACGCACGCCGAACCGATGGCGTGAGCGAAGCGCGTGTGGTCCGCACCGGGGTAAGCGAGCGATGCCAGGCCGGTCTGGCGCACGCGCCGCAGGCGCTGAAGCTCGCGTGCCTCGAGCAGCGCGGGGACGATCGCCTCCTCTTCTGTCTCGAAGGAAACCAGACCGTGGACTGGGTCTCTGAGGATCATCGGCGCGGCGCGGGCTAGGGCGGCAAGCTGTGGATAGTAGATACGCGCCCGCGCGTCTCGGCCTGAAACAAAAAGCCGGGTCTTTTGCGCCCCATGTATCTCCGCCCCCAGCCAGCTGACGAGCCCCGCCAGGGCCTGGGCCGCAATCTCCAGCCAAAACACCTCACCAGGTTTTGGGAGCCCCCAAGTCCAGCCCAGCCCCCAACTTGTGCGCGCTCCCA
>DATDEV010000719.1:0-2596 GCA_036522995.1 Polyangiaceae bacterium | reverse complement strand
CCCAAAACCCTTCAGTTTCTTGTGCAGGCCTTCGCGCGTGATGCCGAGCGTTTTGGCGGCGCTGGTCTTGTTGTTGCCGTGCGCGGCCAGCGCCTGAATCAAGATCCGCTTCTCGAAGCGATCCATGATTTCGCGCAGCGTGCCGCTGCCGGCGGCCGTGCTGGCTTCCAGCTCGGTATCGCCGCTGGCGTGGGCATCCTGGGCGGAATCGTCGGCCGCCGCCCGCCCCGGACGCAGCCGTGCGCTCAGCAGCGCCGGTGTGATCGGGTCGCCGTCGTCGGCCTGGATCACCGCGCGCTGAATCTCGTTCTCGAGCTCGCGCACGTTGCCCGGCCAGGCATAGGCCTTGAGTAATTCCAGAGCGGGCTGGCTGAAGCCGTCGATCTTCCGCCCGAACTCGCGGGTGTAGCGCTCCAGGAAGTGCGAGGCCAAAAGCGGCACGTCTTCGCGGCGCTCGCGCAGCGGCGGCACGCGCAGCGGAAACACCTTCAGCCGATAGTAGAGGTCTTCCCGGAAACGCCCCGCCGCGACCTCCTGCTCGAGGTCGCGGTTGGTGGCGGCCACGATGCGCACGTTCACCTTGCGCGTCACGCTCGCCCCGATCGGCCTGAGCTCGCCCTCCTGCAGTACGCGCAGCAGCTTGGCCTGCAGCGTCAGCGGCATTTCGCCGACCTCGTCCAGGAACAGCGTGCCGCCGTCGGCGACCTCGAACAGCCCCTTCTTCTCCTCGGTGGCACCGGTGAAGGCGCCGCGCGTGTGGCCGAACAGCTCGCTCTCCAGCAGATTTTCGGGAAAAGCCGCGCAGTTCTGGGCCACGAACAGCTTGTCGCGGCGCTTGGAGCGATAGTGGATGGCGGCTGCGAACAGCTCCTTGCCGGTGCCGGTCTCGCCTTCGATCAGCACACTGACGCGAGTGTCGACCACCTTGTCCAGCTGCTCCAGCACCTGGGCCAGGCTGCGACTCTCGCCCACGATATGCAGCTCGCCGGTGCGCGAGCGCTCACGGCTGCGCAAGAACTGATTCTCTTTGCGCAGCTGCTCCTCGGCCAGCGTCAGCTTGTGAATCAGGCGCGCGCTCACCACCGCCAGGGAGGCGCCGTGGGCCAGCAGGCCCAGCGCGTCCACGTCACGCGCGTCGAACATGGCCGGCGCGTCGCGATTGTCGACCTGTAGCACGCCCAGGATTTCGTCACCCTTCCACAGCGGGACGCCGATCGTGCTGCGAATGTTGGCGCCCAGCAGCGACTCGGAGCCGAGCGCTTCGCGCGGCGCATCGGCGGCCAGCACCGCCGCGCGTCCTTCGACCACGCGCCGGGCCACGCTGCGCGTGAGCGCTACCGGCCCCGCCGGCGCGGTCGGCAAACCGTCCGGGCCACGCACGCGCGTCAGCATCGGCAGCAGCAGAGACTTGTCCGGGTGGGCTTCGTCCAGCAGCGCCACGGTGGCGTGCGTCGCGCGAGGCGACAGGCGCAGCGCCGCTTCGGCGACCTCCGTCACGATGGCTTCAAGCGACTCGGCGGCGCCGAGCGTGCGTAAGAGCGCGCTCCACACCTTGGGCTCCAGGGGCGCGCTCGAGAGTTGCTGCAGGCTACGCGTCGTCACCACCTCGGGCGGGGCCGGCTCGCTGCCCAAGCTGATGCGAAGCCGCAGCGGCTCACCCGCGGCGCTGGCCAGGAGTAGCTCGTCACCCGAGCGCAGCGCCTCGGGGCCCGTGGCGATGCTCAGCTCCAGGCGCTCGTTGCCGCGCAGTACGGCCGCGTCCGCGCTGCCGCTCGGGTCCTCGACGCTGAAGCCGCCGTCGCTCGCCAGCAGGCTTAGCTCGAGGGCCGCGCGTGCTCCGGCGAGCTGCAGCTCGCACTCGCTGCCGCGACCAACACGCACGACGTCCGCATCCGACTCGAAGACCCGACCGGCCTCAGCGCCGGCCAGAACCTCGATACGGATGCGGGACATCTGCGGAAGCGGCTCGCTAGTGCGGGCCGTTCAGCCGCGGGCGTCGATGCGATACATCACTTGCTTGAGCGCTGCATCGTTGGCGGCCTTCTCGCGGTCGGCCGACTTGGCGTTCTTGGAAATGATGGCGTTCAGCTTGTCCGACACCGGCTTGCTGCCCTTGGGCGTCAGGTGGTCGATGGCCTGCGCCGCCACGAAGCGCACCGCGGCGTTGTTGATGCCGTCGAGCACGCCGAGCAGCTCGTCGCGGGCTGCGTCGTTGCCGAGCACGCCGATCATGTAGCCGGCCTTGATGCCGGCGAACTGCGTCTTGCTTTCCTGGTTCTCGCCCTTCTGGATCGAAGCGATGTAGCAAGCGACGCGATCACCGCAGGCTTTGACCTGAGCTTCGACCAGCTTGTACACGTCCTTCTCGAGCTGAGTGCCGTAGCGATCCACGGCCACCTTCACGGCCGGCAGCTGCTCGGGCTTGGCCAGCTTGAGCGCCGTTACCGTCACGCCCGCCTGAAAGCCCTTCAAGTCGTCGCCGCTGCCGCGCGTGGTTGCTGCGCGCTCCAGCAGCCAGTCGACCAGGCTGGGATCGTAGAATTGGCCGGCCGCCTCGGTCAGGGCCTCGAGCGCGCCGCCAGCGGGCGGGATCTCG
>DATDEV010000718.1:0-2833 GCA_036522995.1 Polyangiaceae bacterium | reverse complement strand
GCGCGGTCCGGCGCAGGCCGCGTTCGATCAGGGCGAGCTCGAGAGCATTGCCGATCTGTCCGGCGTGGCGGTGACCATCGAGGGCGAGGTGTCGTTCGAGGACGAAGCCGCCTTGCCCGCTGCGGCACGGAAGAATCTGGCCTACCTGGCGCGCCTACGCCTGGCAGGAGTAGGCGCCGCCCAGCGCGTGCTCAAGCTTTGCTTCCTGGCGTCGCCGGTCGAGATCTTGGGGCAGGAGGGGCGCGTGCGGGGCCTACGGGTGCAGACCAATCGATTGGTGGGCGCTGGGCCGCACGTGCGCGCCGAGCCCACCGGCGAGCTGTGGGAGCTCGAGGCTGGCCTGGTGATCCGCTCGGTGGGCTATCGGGGCGTGGCCATCCCGGGGCTGCCCTTCGATGCCAAGCGCAACGTGATCCCGAGCTCGGCGGGGCGCGTGACCAGCCCCGAGGGACGTCCGCTGCCGGGCCTCTACACCTCGGGTTGGATCAAGCGCGGCCCGTCTGGTCTGATCGGTACCAACAAGGCCTGCTCCAAAGAGACAGTCGACCTCATGCTGCGTGACGCCGAGCTGCTGCGCGGACGCACGCCCAGCGTGGACGTGCCCGCGCTGCTCCGCGAGCGCGGCGTGCGGCTGGTGACGTTCGCCGATTACCAAAAAATAGACGCCTACGAGCGCGCGCGCGGCGCCGAGCGCGGGAAAGTGCGCGCCAAGCTGGAGAGCGTGGCCGAGATGCTGGCGGTGGCACACGCCCCGGCGTAGGCTTCGCCCATGCCTTCACGGCGCACGACTCTGCTGCTCGTTCCTGCGCTCGCGCTGCTGCCCAGCGTGAGCCGCGCGGACGCCCAGCCAAATCCGCACAAGGCGCTGGAGGCGGGCGAGGACTTGCAACAGTTCGTGCCCGGCGCGGCGCGGCTCGAGGGGCGGATCATGGCTCCGTGCTGCTGGAACCAGACCATCGACATCCATGGCTCCGAGCCGGCCTACGAGCTGAGGCGCGAAATTCGCCGGCGCCTGAAGGCTGGCGAGACGTCCGATGTCATCGAGGCGTCGCTGATCAAACGCTACGGCCAGAAGATCCTGGCCGTCCCGGATTCGAGCCCGCTGAGCGGCGTGGCCACGATGCTGGCGGTGACCTTCGGCGCGGCCGGCGTGGGCGCCTACTACATGCTCAAGACCTGGAAGCGCCGCGCCGACGACAAGAAGAAGGCGGCGGGCAAGGGCGGTGGCGGCGCCGAGCTGAAGCGCGACGCGCTCGACGACCGACTGGATCGCGAGCTTTCGGAGATCCGCGATCAGGCGTAAAGAGAGCGCCAGATGGCCCTCTTGGAGCTCCCGATCGTAGAGTGCGCGGGCGACGCTGCGTCGCTCGGGCAGCAGCAGGGCGAGGCGCTGCGCGAGCGCATCGCCGCCTTCATTCAGCAGCGGCTGGATGCTTTCGACGTCTACTCGCGCGAGCGCGGCGGTCCCAGCGTGGCGCGCTTCTTGGAGACGGGGGCGGCGTGCTTGCGCGCCTTCGAGACTTGGGATCCCGAGGGCGCAGCCGAGCAGCGCGGAATCGCGGCGGGTGCAGGCGTGAGCGCCGATGCCCTGTACGCCGCGACCAACATGACCGACGTGCGCGACGTCCTGCTGCTGCCGGCCGCGCCGACCGACGAGGGCTGCACCTCGATGCTGGTGCCGGCAGCGGGAGCGCGCGGTGGCGACGTGATCGTCGGGCAAACCTGGGATTTGAATCCGACCGACTTGGACTTCGTGGTCGCCGTACATCGCCGTCCGCAGCAGGGGCCGGAAACCTGGTCGGTGACCTGCGCGGGTGCGCTGTCGCTCACCGGTATGAACGCGCGGGGCGTCGCGGTCGGCACCACCAACATCAAGACGCGGCGCTCGCGCCGAGGCGTCGGTTACCTGAGCCTGCTCCACCGGGCGATTCGGGCCGAGTCGGCGGCGGCGGCGCGGGCGCTGATCGCCGTTGCCCCACGCGCGGCGGCGCACACCTATTGGCTGGCCGACGCCAGCGGCGCGCTGGAGCTGGAGTGCGATCCCGAGCGCGTGATCGAGCGCCGCGCGGATCGGCAAGCGTTGGCGCGCACCAACCACTGCCTGGGCGACGGCATGCGCGAGCTCGAAGGCGAAGCGCCCACTGTCTCCAGCCAGAAACGCCTGACCAAGGCCGAGCGCTGGCTGCGCGAGACGCCGCAAGATACGGCGAGCCTGCAGGCGCTGATGCGCGACCGCTCCGACGGCGTCGACAGCATCAACCGCTACACCGAAGACGAGCAGGGCACGACCACCAACGCCTGCCTGATCGCGGTGCCGGCGCGCCGTGAGCTTTGGGCCTGTCGCGGTCCGGCCGATCGCGGAGCCTGGGTCCAGCTGCGTTTTGCCGACGCCTGAGCGTTCGTGCGCAACTCGGGCCAGGTGTGGTCGAGAGGAGGAGGGCACTCCAGCCCCCTTCGAAAGGACCCCGTGCCCGAGCCTGTCAGTAGTCCGAGTCGCGCGCCCAACAGCTCCCAGTACGATCCCGCCGAGTGCGATCCGACCCGCGCCAGCTGCGCTGCGCCGGCCGCTCCGCCCGTGCTCACGCTGGAGCCCGTGGTGATCGAGGGCCGCCCGCCGCGCGCAGCGCCCAGTTGCGAGCGCGAGCACAAGGCGGCAGCCCTTGGCTGCAGCCTCGGTACAGCGGCCTTGGTGGCCTCCACCATCGGCAAGACCTCTCCCACGGAGCTGCCCCGGGTCGTCATCTCCGCGCTAAGAGAGGGCATTGGCTGCGCCAGACTGATCGCCGACTACGACCAGTGCAAGGCGGACGGCGCCGTTCGCATTGCGGCTGCC
>DATDEV010000717.1:0-3813 GCA_036522995.1 Polyangiaceae bacterium | reverse complement strand
CGCCTCCTTCACGAGTGAGACGCTTCAGGTCCGCTCACCCTCGCCGATTGCCACCTGTTTCCGCCGAGCAGCCTTCTGCAATTCGGGCTGCGAATCGGCAGCCCACCCGCACTACTCCGACTCGGCTCCGGGCAGCGCGCTGCAGCGCCGTTGCCGAAGGCTGGCCAGCGTGCCGCCCGACGTTTGCAGCGGACCGGGCTGCGGGTTGGGCGTGAACAGGCGGATGCCGTCCGGCAAGAGCCAGAACGAAGTGTCGCTCGGCAGGGGCTCGCGCTCGGCAGCGGGCAGTGCGCTGCTCGGCGCCGGCTCGTCCCCCGAGTCGCCGTAGCTGCGCTGCTCCAGGTAAAAACAGTAGCCGCCGCCAATGGGCACGAACAGATGCGGGCTGCCGCCGCGGACGTGCGCTGCGCCGACGAACAGCTGCCGACCGTCGAGCTCGGACACGACGCGCAGCTGGCGCTCGCCGGCAGGCAACACCAGCTCGACGCCGGCACGCGGGCTTTCACCGCTGCTCGGCTCGACGCGCGCGAGGCGCGTTTCGTCCACCCACAGCGCGAACGGCTCGTCGCCGAGGTTGAGCACCCGCACCTGCCCGCGATACACGCTCCACAGCGGCAGCAGCGCAAGCCCGCTCACGAGCGCGCTCGCGCCGCCGAGCCAGCACAGCGGCAGCAGCCGCGCGGAGCGCGCGCCCTGCCGGTACCAGACCAGCCCGAGCAGCGCGCTCGGCAAGAGCGCCAGCGAGGCGCTGATGGCGCCCAGCAGCGGCGCCGTCTGCCACGGTAACAGCAGTGGCAGCGCCGCCGTCGCCGACAAACCGAGCACCAGGCCCAGCGCCACCACGGTGAGGCGCGCGGTTCCGGCCTGCGGCGGCTCGCGCTCGGCTAGCATTGCCCTGGTTTCCGCCCGGCGGGCTTGCACCAGCGCCCGCGCGGTGCAACCGATGCGTGCTGATGCCGGAGCTGAACGAGCCCCAAAAGCAAGCCGTCGCGCATTTGAACGGCCCGCTGCTCGTGTTCGCCGGGGCCGGCAGCGGCAAGACCCGCACCATCACTTATCGCATCGCCAACCTGCTGGCGACGCGCGTGGCGCCGTACCGCATCCTGGCCGTGACCTTCACCAACAAGGCCGCCGCCGAGATGCGTGAGCGCCTGGAGCGCCTCACCTCGCCCGAGGTGACCCGCGATTTGTGGATCGGCACGTTCCATTCCGTGTGCGCGCGACTGCTGCGACGCTATCACGACGCCGCGGGGCTGAAGCGGGACTTCGTGATCTACGACGGCTCCGATCAAAAAGCCGTGGTGGTGCGCGCCTTGCGCGAGCTCGGCTACGACGACCGGCAGTTTCCCCCCAAGGCGCTGCTCTCGGCGATCAGCGGCGAAAAGAGCGAAGGCCGCGGGCCGCGCGAAGCCAGCCAGCTCGGTCGCCACACCGACGTGACGCTGGAAGTTTTTGCGCGCTACGAGAAGGCTCTCGGGCTGGCCAACGCGGTCGACTTCGACGACCTGATCCTGCGCGTCACGCAGCTGGTGGAAGATCCCAAGAGCGCGGCCGGCGAGGACTTGCGGCGGCGCTTCACGCACGTGTCGGTCGACGAGTTTCAGGACACCAACCTGATCCAGTATCGGCTGGTGCGCGGGCTGTCCGAGCACACACAGAACCTGTTCGTGGTCGGCGACGACGACCAATCGATCTATCGCTGGCGCGGCGCGGACGTGCGGCTGATTCGCAGCTTCAAGAAGGACTTTCCGCGCGCCGTGATCATCAAGCTGGAGCAGAACTACCGCTCCACCGGCAACATCGTGAAGGCCGCGCTGGGCGTGATCGCAGCGAGCGCGGAGCGCGAGCCGAAAGAGCTGTGGACCGACGCGCCCGACGGCGACCTGGTGCGGGTGAAGGCCGTGCAGGACGAGCGCGAAGAGGCGGAGCACGTGCTGCGCGGGATTCAGGCCGAGCTGGGGCGCGGCACTGCGGCAAGCTCGGTGGCGGTCTTCTACCGCGTGCACGCGCAGTCGCGAACGCTGGAAGAAGCGCTGCGCCGCGGCAACGTGCCCTACCAGATCATCGGCGGCATGAAGTTCTTCGAGCGCGCCGAAGTGAAGGATTTGCTCGGCTACTTGCGGCTGGCCGTGAACCCTTCGAGCGACGCCGACCTGGCGCGTGTGATCAACACGCCGGCGCGCGGCATCGGTGACAAGACCGTGGAGCGCCTGCTGGACGTGGCCAGCGAGTCCTCGGTCTCGGCGTACGATGCCATCCCCCAGGCGCTGCGCGAGCTCGGCACCGGTCCCGCCAAGAAGCTGACCGTGTTTCGCACGTTGATCGAAGGCCTGCTGCAGGAGGCGACGCGACTGTCGCCGAGCGAGCTGGCCGGCCACGTGCTGGAAGTGACCGGCTACCGCGAGCTCTTGCGCAAGGAAGACAGCGCCGAGAGCGACGCGCGCCTGGGCAACCTGGAAGAGCTCGTCGGGTCGATCAAGGAGTACGAGCTCGACGCCGCGGGGCGTAGCGAAACGCCCAGCCTATCCGGCTATCTCGAGCGCGTTTCGCTGGTGGCCGCCACCGACTCGCAGAAGAACGGTCCGATGGTGTCGCTGATGACCGTGCACTCCGCCAAGGGGCTGGAGTTCGACGCGGTGTTCTTGACGGGCATGGAGCAAGAGATGTTCCCCTACCGCGGCATCGCCAGCGGCGAGGACGAAGAGCTGGAGGAGGAGCGACGCCTGGCCTACGTGGCGATCACCCGCGCCCGCAGGCGTCTGACCATCACCTACGCCGGCAGCCGCACGCTATTCGGTCAAACGCGCTACCTGGAGCGCAGCCAGTTCCTGGACGACCTGCCCCCGGACGCGATCAAGCTGGAAGGCTCCAGCCGCGCGGTCATCCGCAACAGCGGCGGCTACGGCAACTACGCCGGCGGCTACTCGCGCTCGATCGGCCGCAGCCGCTCCGGCTACCAAGATCAGCGCTACAGCGGCAGCGGCGGCAGCCGCACTGCCGAGCGCGCTCCGCTCTCGCCAGGCGCGCGCGTGGTGGAGCAGGACGAGTACAGCCAGGACGCAGGTGGCGAGGGCCAGGCAGTGCGCCCCGGTAGCCACGTGCGGCACGTACGCTTCGGCGAGGGTGTGGTGCAGAGCGTGGAGGGGGGCATGAAGCCGAGCGTCGTTGCCCGCTTTCCTGGCTTTGGTGACAAGAAGATACTGCTCGAGTTTTTGGAGCCAGCATGAACAAGCGTTTGATGTTTTTGGAGCAGCACGTCGCGGCCGGCGGCGCGGATTCGTTCGCCTACTACGGGCTGGGTATGGAGTACCGCAAGGAGGGGCGCGTGGACGAGGCGGTGGCCACGTTCGCCAAGCTGCGTGACAAGGATCCGAGCTACGTGCCGGTTTACTTGATGGCCGGGCAAACGCTGGCCGACGCCGGGCGCGCTGTGGACGCGCGGAGCTGGCTGGAAACGGGCATCGGCGTGGCGAAGAGCAAGGGCGACAGCCACGCGCTCGGCGAGCTCGAGTCCGCGCTGGCTTTGCTCTAGCGGCGAACACTCCGGAAACACACGCGTTCCGCGCGGCTTGCAGAGCCGACGCTGCGGCGTGCTATTGCTCGTGGAGTCATGTTGGAAGCCCCGATCCCAGCAGACGAGGCGGAGCGGCTCGAGCTGCTCAAGGCGTGTCACATCATGTACACGCCGACCGAGGAAGCGTTCGACGACATCGCGCGTTTGGCGGCCGATCTGTGCGGCACCGAGATCGCGCTGATCACGCTGGTGGATGCCGACCGTCAATGGTTCAAGGCGCGAGTCGGTGTCGAGCAAAC
>DATDEV010000716.1:0-6298 GCA_036522995.1 Polyangiaceae bacterium | reverse complement strand
CGCGGCGCTGGTAACCCCTACAGCTGGACCTGCTACCCGGGACCTGCGTGCGTGGATGTATGCAAAGCTACGAGGGTTAGAAGTTACTGTGCGGGGTGGTGAGCGTGGTGCGATCCGGCGAGGGCAACGCGCGCACGGCCGAGGCGTAGCGGACCAGCAGCTGGCCGCGGACCTCGGCCAGCGCCAGATCGGCGAGCACCAAGTCGACCCTCGCCCGCTGCACCCGCAACTGCGCCCGGCGCAGCGAGTCCTCGGCTTGCTGCACCAGGAGCGCGATCGAGCCGCCGGCCAGGAAGCGGGCGCGCTCGGCGTCGGCCTGGGCCTGAGCCACGCGCTCGGTTTGGGTAGAAAGGGTCAGCTTTTCACGCGCGCTCCTGCGCTGGGTGAGCGCGGAAGCGACGCTGCTGCGAATCGAAAGCTCGTTCTCGTCCAGCTGCCTTTCGGTCATGTGCGCCGCCAGCTGGGCGGACTGGACTTGGGCGTTTCTGCGCGTGTCGCTGAGCGGTGTTTCGAAGGTGAGGCCCACGTGGGCGCTCACGGCCTCCAGCTTGCCGAACTGCTCCATGGCCGCCGGCACGCTGCGATCGCCTAGGCCCTGGGCCTGCACGTAGGCGTCCACGTCCAGTCGCGGGCGCAGCGGATCGCCGGAAACCTTGAGCTGATCCTTGGCGATGGCCAGCTGGGCCTGGAGCTGCTTGCGAGAAAATGATTTCTCGAGCGCTTCACTCACGGCGCGTGCCTCGACCGGGTCGTCCGCAGTTTCTGGCTGGGGCGAGTCCGAAGCCACGACACCTACACCGACCTCGCGCGGCTCACCCAGCAGCTGCGCCAGCGCCAGCTCACGCTGCCGCTGCTCGGTGCGCGCCGCGAGCACGGCTTCCTCCAGCTCGGCGACCTGAGTGGCGTAGGGCAGCGCCGAAGCAGGTGCCAGAGCGCCGCTCTGCACCTGCTGCTTGGCTTGCTCTTCCTGGACGCGCGCCAGCTCGAGTGACTGCTCGAAGATGCGCACCCCTTCACCGGCATACCAGAGCTCCCAGTAGGCGCTCACCACCGATGACAGCAGCGAGCTGGCCGTTTCCTGGGCGAAAAGCTCGCTCGCCCCTAGCGCGAGCTTGGCCTGCCGCAGCGAGGCCTGCCCGACGTCGTCGCCCCGGCCGCGCAGCAGCGGCTGGGTGAGCGCGAGCTGACCGATCAGCGCGTAGCTGGGGCCGCTGCTGCTGCCCGCTAGGGCAGCGTCGGTCGACGTGAAGCGCGAGGCGCGCTGCCCCGTGAGCGAGGCCGACACCACCGTACCGAAGGCGAAGGGCTTGGTGATACCGGCGCCCAGGTCGTAGCTATCCACGCTGCTAACGCGAGTGCCGCCGTCACCCGTGAGCGTCGGCGTGCGTGAGTGCAGGTAGCCGGCTCTGGCATCGAAGGTCGGCGTGTACAGCGCCTGCTCGGCGCTCACCGCGACGCGGCTCTGGCTCGCTCGCAGCAGCGCTACGTGCAGGGTCGGATTCTTGGCCACGGCGCTTTGCACCACGTCGTGCTCCGAGAGGCTCCGCGCCCGCGGCTGGGCGAATGCCACGGCGGGTAGCATCAGGCAGCAGCCAGCCAGCAACGGCACCAGCCGGCGCCTACTCATGGCGCAGCGCCTCGATCGGATCGAGCTGGGCGGCTTTGCGGGCCGGCAAGTAGCCAAACACCACCCCGACCAGGGCCGAAAACACGAACGCCAACGCGACGATATCGGGCGCCACCACGAACGGCAACATCAGCGCGCCGGCGGCGAAGTACGAGCCGACCAGCCCCAAGCAGATGCCGATCACGCCGCCCATGGTCGATAGCACGATCGCTTCGAGCAAAAACTGCATCATGACCTCGCTTCCAAACGCTCCAATCGCGAGTCGAATGCCGATCTCGCGCGTACGCTCCGTCACGCTCACCAGCATGATGTTCATGATGCCGATGCCGCCCACCACCAGGCTGACCGCGGCGATGGCACCGAGCAGGGCCGTGAGCGCGGTCGACGCGCCGGTCACGGTCTCCGCGATTTCGGCCATGTCACGGATGGTGAAGTCGTCGTCGAGCCCGAGCGCGCGGTGCCTGCGCTGACGCAGCAGGCCGCGCAGGCGTTCGGCCACCACGCCCGTGCCCTCGCCCTCGCGCGCCGCCACGAAAATGGTCTGAATATTGTCGTTACCGGTGATGCGCCGCTGCACGGCGCGCATCGGCATCACCACCAGGTCGTCCTGATCTTGCCCCATACCGGCCTGACCCTTGCTCGTCAGCAGGCCCACCACCTGGCAAGCGATCGAGCCGACGCGAATGGTGGCGCCAATCGGCTCGCGCGCCTGAAAGAGGTTGGTGCGCACCGTGCTGCCAATCACGCACGACGCCGCACCACTCTGCAGCTCGGCGCGGCTGAACAGGCGACCTTTGTCGATGGTGTAGCCGCGCACTTCGAAGAAGGCGTTGTCCGAGCCGGTCACCGACGTGCGCTGATTGGAGTTGCCGTACACCACCTGCGCCGAGCTGGCCGCCGCCGCCGCCACCGCTTCCACGCCCAGGATCTCGCGGCGAATCGCGTTGGCATCGTCGATGCGCAGCGGCGGCGCACTGATGCCGCCGCCGCCGCCGCGCGAGAAGGTGCCCGCGCTGACCGTGAGCAGGTTCTTGCCCAGCTTGCCGATGTCCTCGGTCACCTTGGCGGTCGCGCCACGGCCCACCGACACCAGCGCGATCACCGCCGCCACGCCGATCACCACGCCCAGCATGGTGAGCAGCGAGCGCATGCCGTTTCTGCGAATCTCGCGCAGCGCCATCAAGATGGTGGCCAGCATCATGGCCGGCTCGGCTCCACCACTACGTCGGACAGGATGCGACCATCGCGAAATACCAGATTGCGTTTGGCGTAGGCGGCCACGTCCGGCTCGTGTGTCACCATCACGATCGTGATGCCACGCTCGCGATTGAGCTGACGCAGGAGCTCCATCACTTCCTGCGTGCGCGCGGAGTCCAGGTTGCCGGTGGGCTCGTCCGCCATCAAAATTTCCGGCTCCGTCACCAACGCGCGCGCGATGGCCACGCGCTGCTGTTGACCGCCCGACAGCTGACTGGGGGCGTGATCCAGACGATCTTCCAGGCCTACCAGTGACAGCGCGTGCGTGGCGCGCTCACGCCGTTCGGCGCGCGGTACTCTCCTGTACACCAGCGGCAGCTCCACGTTCTCGAGCGCGCTGGTGCGCGCCAGCAGGTTGAAGCCCTGAAACACGAAGCCAATGTAATGGCGCCGCAGCATGGTCAGTCCGTCACCCGGGAGCTCGGTCACCGTCACGTCGGCCAGGTGGTAGTCCCCGGCGCTGGGGCGATCGAGGCAGCCCAGAATGTTCATGCATGTCGACTTGCCCGAGCCGCTCGAGCCCATGATGGCCACGAACTCGCCGCGTTCGATGCGCAGATCCACGCCGTCCAGCGCGCGCACCTCCGACTCGCCTTCGCCATAGCGCTTGTGCACCTGGCAGAGCTCGATCAAGGGCCTCACGCCGGACATGTCGAGGCGTGCCTCACTGAGCCTTTACCTGCTCTTGATCGGTGATCACGACCGAGCCCGGCTTGAGCGGCCCCGAAACGATCTCGGTGAACTGCCCGTCGCTGCCCCCGACCTCCACCATCAGCCGCTTGGGCGCGCCATTTTCCAGCACGTAGACCACGCCCTGAGCCGCGTTCATGGTTTCACCCTTCGCCAAGCCGTTGCCGCCAGGGCGCCGGGTGCCGCCCATGCGCGGAGGCGTCATGGGCATGAGGGGGCTGCTCGCCGGTTTGTCCTTGGGCGGAGCGGGCGGCGCGTAACGCAGCGCCGCGTCCGGCACGATCAAGACGTCGCTGCGATCGTTGGTCACGATGCTGGCAGTCGCGGTCATGCCGGGGCGCAGCATCATCTCCTTGTTGTCGACCGACAGCACCGCCTGATAGGTGACGACGGTTTGCCCGGCTGTCGGCAAGTTGTGCACCGACACCACCGTGGATACGAACTTGCGCGCCGGCCACGCACCGACGGTGAACGTCGCCGGCTGACTTTCACGCAATTTGCCGATATCGGCCTCGTCGACGTCGACATAGAGCCGTAGCTGAGTGAGGTCTCGCGCCACCGTGAACAGCACCGGCGATTGCAGCGACGCGGCCACTGTCTGGCCCGGCTCCACCAGCCGCGCCAGGATCACGCCGTCCATCGGCGCCTTGATCACCGTCCACGACAGCGACGTCTCGGCATCCTTGAGCGAAGCGCGCGAAAGCGTGGCCTGCGACTGCGACGAAGCCACCTGCGCTTCAGCGCGCTCGGCGTCCGCCTCGGCCGCCTCCAGCTCCTTGCTGGAGATCAGGCCCTTGTCGGCCATCTCCTTGGCGCGCGCATAGGCGGCCTTGGACTGCGCCAGAGTGGCCTTGGCCAGGCGCACTGACGAGTCGGCCGCGCTGACCTGGGCGCGTGACTGGTCGACACGCGACTGAAGCTGCGCGGGATCGATCTCGGCCAGCGTGTCTCCCAGCTTTACCTGGTCGTTGAAGTCGACCAGCACCTTGGCGACGCGCCCCGAGATCTGCGCACCTACATCCACCGAGTCGAGGCCTTTGAACTTACCGGTGGCGGTGACCGTTTCACGCAGCTGGCCCAGCTTGGCTTCCGCCGTCACGTAACGAGGGCCCGCGTTCTGGCCGCGCACCGTCCGCTGCCAGAGCAGGCCACCACCGGCCCCGAGCACCACGACGAGGAGCATCAGTTTTTGGACGAGGGCCCGGCGACGGCGCCGCTGGGTCATGGCCAGAATCTGTGTTCCGGTCGGTTTTGCGTCAGGCACGTGCGAATCCTAGTCCTGCCCGAACCGACGCACAGCCGGGCCCCTTCCCTACGCTCGCTCGTGCTCGTCACTTCGGCCGCCCGGCGTGACCGGATGTTGCTGAAGGCCGGCCGAGCCGACGGCGACGCCGGAGCCGGGCCAGGCGCGCGGGCCGGACGCGGGCGACGCCGCCGCTCAGCCCTCCGCTTTCAGGCCCGCTGAAGCGCGAAATGACTGGCAAAAGGTGCCCCCAAGCGAACTCGTTATATAGTCACCGTTTCGATGGGGTCAGCCTACGACCACTTGTCGCGCGAGCAGCTGCTCGCGCTACTGACCACGCAGTCCGAGCCAGCGGCAGCGCACGAGCGCAGTGCTGCACCCGCTTCCGGCGATCGCTACCGGCAAATGGTCGAGGAGGCCGCCGACGGCATCTTTCTGGCCGACGCGCAGGGCGTCTACCTGGACGTGAACGAGGTTGGCGCGCGCATGCTGGGCATGACGCGCGACGAGGTCATCGGCAAGCACGTGAGCGAGGTCCTGATCGAGAGCGAGCTGCCTGCGCTCAATCAAGCTTGGCCGAAGACGGGCGCCACGGATTGGCAGCTCCGCGAGTGGACCTTTCGACGCAAGGACGGCTCGCTGTTCACGGGCGAGGTGAGCTCCAAGCCGCTGCCCGACGGACGCGTGCAGGGCATCCTGCGTGACGTCACGCAGCGCCGTCAGCAAGAGGACGCGCTACGACAAAGCGAACAGCGCTTTCGCGCGCTGACGGCGGCCGCGTTCGAGGGCATCGGCATCAGCGAGCGCGGCCTGGTGGTCGACGTCAACGACCAGCTGGCGCGCCTGCTGGGCTACGAGCGCAGCGAGCTCGTCGGCCTGCCGGTGACGCGCATGGTGGCGCCCGAGTCGGTCGACGTCGTGGCGAGCGCCATGAGCTCGGGTCGCGAAACACCGTACCGTCACCTGGCGCTGCGCAAAGACGGCACGACCATCATGGTCGAGGCCCAGGCCAAGCTCGCGGAGTGGGCGGGGCGCACCGTGCGCGTGACCGCCATCCGCGACATCACTGAGCAACTTCGGCTGGAAGAACGCCTGAATCGCGTGCAAAAGCTGGAGGCGCTGGGGCGCCTGGCCGGCGGCATCGCCCACGACTTCAACAACATCCTGGTCGCGATTTTCTCGTACACCGACCTGGCCGATCTGGACGCCGAAGATCCAGTGCAGGTGCGCTCGCACATGGAGGGGCTGCGCGCAGCCGGCCACCGCGCGCGTGACCTGGTGCTGCAGATCCTCACCTTCAGTAGGCAGAAGGGCGAGGAGCGCACGCGCACCTCGATCCAGCCCGTGGTCGAGGAAGCGCTCAAGTTCTTGCGCTCCAGCCTGCCCAGCAGCATCGAGGTCGATGCGCAGATCGCACGCGACACGCCAGTCGTGCTGGGAGCCCCCGTGCAACTGCACCAGGTGGTGATGAACCTGTGCGT
>DATDEV010000715.1:0-4721 GCA_036522995.1 Polyangiaceae bacterium | reverse complement strand
TACAACGTCTACCGCTGCCGCGACGGCGCGCACCTGGCGGTGGGCGCGCTCGAGCCGAAGTTCTGGGAGGCGCTCGTCACGCACCTGGGCCGGCCCGACCTCGTCGCCAGGCAGTGGGAGACGGGGCCCGCCCGCCTGCGCACCCTCGAGGACCTGCGCGCGCTGTTCCTGTCGCGCGACCGCGCGTCGTGGCTGGCCGAGCTGGCGCACCTCGACGCCTGCGTCGAGCCCGTGCTCGACCCGCTGCAGGCCGCGCTGCGCACGGCCGACACCACGACGGAGCAGCCGAGCGGTGACGCGCTGCTGCGCACGCTCGCCGAGCTGGCCGAGTCTGCCTGGACGCCCGAAACCGCAGCCGCCTGGACCGCCGCCTTCGGCGCCATCGCCGGCCTCATGCAAGAAGGCGCGCGCCTAAGGTCGTCAGGCTAGCGCGCGCGGCTCAGTGCTTCGGACACTCGCCAGGGCTCTTGATGCTGAGCCCGGCGGCAGCGGCCGTGCAGTCGCTGGCGTAGGTTTTGTCGTCGCAGCCGCAGACGGGTTTGTAGATTCTGGTGCAAATCTCCGGCCGCTTGGTGCAAAGGCCGCCGGCGTCCGTCGTGCCGCACTGCGACTTGTAGGCGCAATAAGAGGTGGGCGCACAGGCTCCCCGAACGCCGCGCGTGCCGCACAGCTTGCCGTCCGGAATGGTGGCGGAGCTGGGGGGCGGCGGGCACTTGCCCTTCATGACCACCGAGACGCCAGCCTGCGCCGCCGCGCACGCGTTGCCGTAGGTCTTGTCGTCGCAGCCGCACACTTCGTCGAGCTGCAGCGTGCAGGCCTCGGGGATCGGCGCGCAGGTCCCGGACATGTCGGCGGCGCCGCAGTGAGCCTCCGGTGCGTAGTTGCAGTACTGCTTCGCTGGACACTGGATGCCAGCGATGCCGCCGCACATCTTCTCGGTCGCGGCGTTGGCGCCGCCGCTGGCCAGCGCTCCACCCGCTGCCGCCGAGCTGCCCCCGACGCCCGGTGAGCCTGCGCCAGCGAGCGGGACGTCAGCAGGCGACGTCGACGCAGGCGGGGGTGATGGTTCCTGAGCGGGCGCCTGCGGCGTGCAGGCTGAAGCCACCAGACAGAGTAGCAGACAAGATAGGCTAGCTTGAGTCACCCCCGAGCCTTACTCGCGCCGCCCAGCAGCGTCGAGACGCCAGAGTGCCCCGTGCGACCGAGGCGCGGGTTTCTGGCTGAGGAGCCCGTCGATCTGAGGTAGACAGCTCGAAGGATGAAGCGTCGCCAAGCACTGCTGCTGACTGCTGCTCTGACCACGCTGGGCGCTTGTGCGCCAGCGGCGCAGGAGCCGAGCCGCTCTGCGTCGCCGGCCGTAGCCAGCTCGCCCGAGGCCTGGTTGACGACGCTCGATCGCGCTCACCCGCTGGTCGGCCAGCTCTGGGACGTGCGGGCCGGTGCGCTGGTGACGCCCGAAACGGTGGCGCGGCGGCTGGCGAGCGCGCGCTTCGTGCTGGTCGGGGAGCGGCACGACAATCCGGATCACCATCGGCTGCAGGCGCGCGCTCTGCAATGGTTGGTCGAAGCCGGGCGCAAGCCGGTGGTCGCTTTCGAGATGCTCGAGGTCGAGCAGCAGCCGCTGCTCGACGAGCTGCGAAAGCGTCCGGGCCTGCAAGCTGGCGAGCTCGGGACCGCCCTAGGTTGGGAAAAGACGACCTGGCCGCCCTACGCCGAGTACCAGCCGATCTTCGAGGTGGCGCTGAGCGCCGGGCTGCGCCTCGTGGCCGCCAACCTGGCGCACCAGGACGCAAAAGCGCTGGTGAAGCAGGGAGCTTCAGCGCTGGCGCCGGAGCGCGTGAGCGCGCTGCAGCTGGGCGCGCCCTTTCCCGACCCACTCCAGCAAGCGCTGCTGGGCGAGCTGCGGAGCTCGCACTGCGGTCACCTTCCGGAGAGCTTGCTCGAGCCGATGGCGCTCGCGCAGCACGCGCGCGACGCGCAGATGGCGAGCGTGATGGTGCAGGCGGGCGGCAGCGAGGGAGCGCTGCTGATCGCCGGCTCGGGGCACGTGCGCAAGGATCGCGGCGTGCCCTACTACTTGAACCTGCAAGCGCCAGGGGCGACGCTGCTGAGCGTGGCAATGCAGGAAGTCGACAGCGCTCGCCGCGACGCGCGCGACTACCAAGAGCCCGACCCCCAAGCGTCGGTGTTCGACTACCTGTGGTTCACGCCGCGCCTGAGCGACGACGATCCGTGCGCAGCCTTCAAAACCAAGTAGCGGCCGCGCGTTAGTTGCGCACCACGATGCCGAGGTTCATGCACCACTGCTGCAGGACCAGGTCGAGATCCTGCACATCACCGCCGTTGTGGGTCATGCGGTGCTGCAGCCAGCCGCCTTCCGCGAACAGGCCGAACTTGGGGGTAAAATGGATGGCGCCGCCGAACAGCACCCCGATGTTCCAGCCGATGCCAAAGGTGGACACGTCGTTCACCTCGCTGCCCAGCACGTCGATGGTGAGGCCTACTGGCATGCCGACCCAAACCTGGTAGTTGAACTTGGGCGTCATGATCGGGTAGCGGAGGCGCAGCACGAAATCCAGGTCGAAGTAGAAGTTGCGATCGACGTTCGGGTCGTCGGTCCCCCACGCTCCCATCTGCAGCATGGGCCCGACCAGCAGGTAGCCGGCAACGGGGGTGTCACTGCGCAGGTTGAAGCCGAGCGTCGAGCTCGAGCTGCCGCCCTCCTGACCGTCCTTCTCGAGCGAGCCTGCGAAGCCGTAGTGGAAGGCCAGCAGGGCATGACCGTGCTCGAGGAAGGTTTTCTTCGCAGGCGGCGGGGGCTCGTAGGCGGGCGGAGCGCTGCCTTTGGGGGGCTCGCAACGTCGCCCGTCCACGCACTCGGTGCCGCTCGGACAGGCTGGGTTGCAGATAGAAATGCATTGCCCTTGATGGCAGGTGAAGCCGTCCCGGCACTGCGGCTCGCAAACGCTCACGGGGGCTGCCGGAGCCGGAGCAGCTGCCGGAGCCGGACTGGCTGCCGGAGCCGGAGCAGCTGCCGGAGCCGGAACGGCGGCGGGCGGCGGAGTCGCGGCGGGCGGCGCGGTTGCGGGCGGCGCAGCTGCAGCCGCGGCTTGTGCGGCCGCACGCCCCGCGAAAGGCACGCTCGCGAGCAGCACGAACAAGGCAAGCCTGAGCCGTTGCACGCCATGAACCTTAGCAGGGCGGTGCTAGGATCCTAGTCTGATGTCAGATTCCCCTCCGCGAACGCAGCGCCGGCTGATCCGCGCGCTGGTTTCGCTGAGCCTTGCGGCAATGCTCCCATTTGCGCTTTTGGCTGGATGCAACGAGCGCCGCGCCGAACGCGCCGTGCCGAGCGCCGCGGGCGCCCAGCCCCGCGCCAAGAGCCAGGCCAAACCTCAATTCACCCACCGCCAAGCGCCCGTGGTGCCGCTCGAGCAGTTCGTGCAACAGCACGTGGAGGAGGCTGACGCTACGGGCATGCGGGTCCTGGTTTACGTAGGCGCAAGCTGGTGTGAGCCCTGCCAGCGCTTTCATAAGGCGCTAGCGTCGGGCGAGCTCGACGAGGCGCTGGCGGGCACGAAATTTCTGGAGTTCGACGCCGATCGCGATCGCGCGGAGCTGCGCTCGGCCGGCTACGCCGTGAAGAACATTCCGCTGTTCGCGGTGCCGGATCAGAGTGGCCACGCCAGCGAGCTGAGCATCGAGGGCTCGATCAAGGGCGACAGCGCGGTGCGTGAGCACTTGGTGCCGCGACTATTGGCACTGCTCGATGGCAAGGTCACGCGCTAGGCTCGCTCGATGAGCGACGCGCTGCGACTGGTCGTGTACGACGCCACGCAGCGCGCGCGTGCGCCGCGTGCCCTGGGAGCGAGCTGGCACTACGGCACGCAGCTGTACCGAGGACTCGGTCGTGTCGACGCCGGCTACGGGGCGACGAGCTTCGCCGATGCCTTCGCCTGGCTCGGTAGCTTCGCTCCCGAGCGGCAGATCCGCGAGCTGCAATTTTGGGGTCACGGCAAGTGGGGCCAGCTGTTCATCGCCAGCGAGTCACTGGGCCGCAGCGTGCTCGGACCCGCCCACCGGCATCACGGCGGCTTCGCGCGCCTGCGCGCTCGGCTCACGCTCGAAGCGCTGCTCTGGTTTCGCACCTGTGAAACGCTCGGCGCGATCGCGGGTCAAGACTTTGCGAGCGCGCTGGGGGAGGCAACCGGGGCGCGCGTCGCCGGGCACACCTTCGTGATCGGCTTCTTCCAGAGCGGGCTGCATTGCTTGCGCCCCGGCATGCCCGCGCATTGGTCGCCCACGGAAGGCCTGGAGCGAGGCAGCGCCGAAGCCCCCGAGCGCGCTCGCCCATCCGGCCCGAGCGAGCCCAACACCATCACCTGCCTCCACGGCCAAATCCCCGCGGGCTTTTAGGGCAGCGCGGGCTTCACGTCTCGAATCGTGATCGCGGAAGCCATGGCGTCTGCCAGCATAGCTTTAGCGCGGCCGTCAGTCTGCGGGCTGGGACGTGCCGAATAGCTCGCGCAGCGCGCTCTCGAGCGCGATGGGCAGGATGGCTTCGTGCGGATTCGGGCCCATCGGCGGCAGCTCGCGCAGGCGGTCGACGCGCGCTTCCGGTTTGTCGGTCCCGAGCGCGGCCGTGAACTTGGCCGGCTCACGCACCCAGATCGCCGGCTGCCACCAGAGCAGCAGCGGCACTTCGACGGGACGCCGCGCGA
>DATDEV010000714.1:0-7067 GCA_036522995.1 Polyangiaceae bacterium | reverse complement strand
CCGACGCCAAGCGCTTCAAGAAGGCGATCGGCATTCAGTAGCCGCCAGGAGTGGGGGGGCTCCCCGCTCCACCATACGCCGTTCGGTGGCGATGGCTCCAGCGGTCCACCTACTCGCGTGATGGGTATGCCGGCGCCGCGGCCTCAATCCGCGGCCGGCTCGGGCATCCCGAGCACGGCCCGCCCCAGGGCGTGTCCGAGTGCACGTGAAGCGTCGCGCACGGCCCGCGAGCGCGACGCAGCGTCGGCCGTCGGCGTCGAGCCTGCAGCGTACTGAGCCGTTCGGCTCATGTCGCCCGTGTCGATGCTCGGCGGCGCTTCGGGCGCGTCCAGCACCTGGGCGCGGCCGACCACCACGATCTCGGCGCCGCGCGCCAACGGCGTGGGCCCCTCCCCCTCTCGCACACCGATGCTCCGCTCGTCGACTCGGACCACCTCGACGACGACTCGCGGGAAGCCACTGCCGAGCGCCTCAGCGGCCCCCAGCTCGCTGCGCACGCCCGCGACCGCCGCCTGCACCGCCTCGAAGCTGGCGGTCGCAGAGCGGCCCGCTGTGACTTCATAGCGATGCGCCGGGGAGCCGCCGTAGATCGACTGGTACCCGCACCCCGCCAGCCAGACGAGCAGGCTCGAGCAGGCGCAGGCGCAGGCCCGGCTGGGTTTCAGCCGCCGCAGCATCCCAGCGCCCTCCGCAGGAGTTGCCCCCAGGCTCGGGTCGCAAAATCCTGAGACACTCTCTGGAGTTCCGGGCCAAGTTTCACGGGAAACAACAACCTATCCACATCCGCCCAGCCGTTCAGTGAGGCGAGTCAACCCACGATGAAATTGACAATCTTCCCGGGCACATAGATGAACTTCCTCAGCGCCTTGTCGGCCACGAATTTGGCGACATTTTCGTCCTTCAGCGACTCGGCGCGCGCCGTTTCCTCGCTCGCATCTTTGGCGAGCCTCACCCTGCCGCGCGCTTTGCCGTTCACCTGCACGCCGATCTCGATCACGTCGTCCACACACAGCGCCAAGTCGTAGCTCGGCCACTCCGCATCGGCGATGAGCCCCGGGTGCCCGAGCTCGCTCCACAGCTCTTCGCACAAGTGCGGAGCGAACGGCGCCAGGACCTGCAGCGTCTTCTCGAGCGCCGCGCGCGGCGTAGCTTCGAGGCTGGCCAGGCGATTGGTGAGGATCATCAGCGTGCTCACCGCGGTGTTGAAGCGCATGGCTTCGATGTCCTCGCCCACCTTCTTCACCGTGCGGTGCAGCAGCTTGCGCGTCTCGTCGTCGCCCTCGCCTTCCGCGAGCGGCCTGCCGGCGATGGAGTGCACCCGATCCAGAAAGCGGCGTGAGCCCTGGATGCCCGAGGTCTGCCACGGCTTCACCTGCTCGAGCGGCCCCATGAACATCTCGTAAACGCGCAGGCTGTCGGCGCCGAACTCGGCCACCACCTGATCCGGGTTCACGACATTCCCACGGGATTTGGCCATCTTCTCGAGCGACGTGTGCAGGCGCACGCCGTGCTCCGGATGATGGGGCACGTTGTTCTTCAGCACCACGTCCGCCGGTCCGACGTAGCGCGCCTGCGCCTTCTCGCCGCTCGGGAGCTGCAGCTCGCCTTCGGCGTCGGGCTGCACGCTCGCGTCGTCGCCGTCGAGCGCGCGCAGCAGCTTGCCGTCGCCGTCCAGGACCGCGTACCAGCGGTAGGCGTTGCCCAGGATCATGCCCTGGTGCACGAGCTTCTGAAACGGCTCGGGGTGCTTCACCACGCCGATGTCGAACAGCACTTTGTGCCAGAAGCGCGCATACAACAGATGCAAGACCGCGTGCTCGGCGCCCCCGACGTACAAGTCGACCGGCATCCAGGCGTCGTACGCCGCCTGTGAAAAGATGGCCTGGTCGTTGTGCGGATCCAGGTAGCGCAGGTAGTACCAGCAGGAGCCGGCCCACTGCGGCATGGTGTTGGTCTCGCGCGCGTACCAGGCGCCGCGTTGCTGGAAAAAGCGCCAATCCAGCGCCTTTACCAGCGGGCCGGCGGGGTCGCCGGGGCGGTAGTCTTCGAGCTCCGGTAGGCGCAGCGGCAGCTCGCTATCGGGCACTGCCAGCGGCTGCGTGTAGTCGATCTCGTACGCGTCGCCGCGCCGCGGATCCCCCTCGCACTTGACTGGAAAGTAAATTGGGATCGGCTCACCCCAATAGCGCTGGCGCGAGAACACCCAGTCGCGCAGCCGGTAGTTGACCTTGCGCTCGCCGAGCTGGCTCTCCTCGATGAAGCGCAAGATGTTGTGCTTCATCTCGGGCGTGCGCTGGCCCTCGAACTGGCCGGAGCGCACCGCGACGCCGTCGTGCGTGTAGGGGGCGTCGAGCCCTTCATGCAGCTGACCGTCGGGGCTCACGACCTCCACGATGGGCAAGCCGTAATGCCGGGCGAACTCGAAATCGCGTTCGTCGTGCGCCGGCACCGCCATGATCGCACCCGTGCCGTAAGCGCCGAGCACGTAGTCGGCGGTGTAGACCGGGATCTGCTTTTGGGTCAGGGGGTTCAGCGCATAAGCGCCCGTAAACACACCCGTTTTTTGCTTGTTGAGCGCCGTGCGCTCCAGATCGCTCTTGCGCGTAGCGGCCGCCGCGTAGGCGGCTACCTCGGCGCGCTCGGCCTCGCCGGCCAGCGTGAGCGTGAGCGGGTGATCGGGCGCGATCACCATGTACGTCGCACCGAATAGCGTGTCGGGCCGCGTGGTGAACACGCGGATCTTTTCGCTGCGGCCGACGATTGGAAAATCGACTTCGGCGCCTTCGCTCTTGCCGATCCATTCGCGCTGCTTCTGCCTGGTTTCCGGCCAGTCGAGCGGCTCGAGCTCCTCTGCCAGGCGATCGGCGTAGGCCGTGATGCGCAGCTGCCACTGGCGCAGCGGCGTGCGCACCACCGGGTGATTGCCGCGCTCGCTGCGGCCGTCGATGACCTCTTCGTTGGCCAGCACGGTGCCCAGCGCGGGGCACCAATTGACGGGGATTTCCGCCTGAAATGCCAGGCCGCGCTCGAACAGCTTGAGGAAGATCCACTGCGTCCAGCGCACGTACTTGGGGTCGGTCGTGTCGACTTCGCGCGACCAGTCGTAGGCAAAGCCCAGACTCTTGAGCTGGCGTCGAAAGGTGACGATGTTCTCGGCCGTGGTCTTGGCGGGAGGTTGGCCGGTGTTGATCGCGTGCTGCTCGGCGGGCAGACCAAAGGCGTCCCAGCCCATCGGGTGCAGCACGTCGAAGCCGCGGGCGCGTTTGTAGCGCACGACGATGTCGGTAGCCGTGTAGCCCTCCGGGTGGCCGACGTGCAGGCCCGAGCCCGAGGGATAGGGAAACATGTCGAGCACGTAGAACTTGGCTCGGCCGGGGCGGCGCTCCGAACGGAACGTTTGCCGCTCTTCCCAGATTTGCTGCCACTTCGGTTCTAGCGCGCGGTGATCGTAAGCCATGCGTTGCGCTGGCTCCTATAGCACCTTTACGGGGGCTTTTTGGCTTTGCGCTGCAGACGCTCACGGCGTTTTTCCAGGGCGGATTCGGCCTCGCCGGTGCCCTGGGCGACGACGCCCAGCGCCCGAGCTGGATCCTTGACGAAGTGCTCGTAGAGCTTGGCCAGCTCGAGGCGCAGCCCCGGGTCGTCCACGCCGCGCGAAAGCGCCTCGAAGTCCTCGAGCGCCGCCGCCCGATCCCCGCGCGCCTTGTGAACGTCGCCGCGCACCCTGAGCGCGCTGGTGGCGCCCAGCTCCAGCGCCCGGTCGGCGGCGCGCTCGGCGACGGCCAGGGCGCCAGCGCGCTTCATGGTGCGGGCAAAGCCGACCAGATCGTGGCCGTGCATCAGGTCGAACGGCTCGCCGTAGAGGCCGATCAGGGCGGCCATGCTCACGACGTCCCAGGCGTTGTGCTCCACGACCTGGCGCAGCGCTTCCTCGTCACCGGTGCGCAGGAAGTGGGCGTAGCGCGCTGGCACGTCCCCGCCGTCGACGTCGGCGCCGCGCTCGAAGCCGAGCACCTCGCTCTCCAGCATGATCAGGCGGCAGGCTCCCAGCCTTTCGCGGTGCAGGCGGCGCCCGATGTGCAGCAGATCGAGGTGCGGCAAATCCCGCGGAATTGGCCGGTGATTCATCACGAAACGGCCCTTGAGCAGCGGCCAATCGAAGGACTTGCCGTTGTACGAGACGAGCAGCTCGGCGCGCGCCAGCCGCTCGCACCACAGGCTGAGCATGGCTGGCTCGTCGGCAGGGCTGCGCAGCAGCAGCTGCTCGACGTTGAGTCGACGGTCGCTGTCGAACCAGGCCATCCCGAGCAAGAACGCGATCGAGCCGGCGCCGCCCAGACCCGTGGTTTCGGTGTCGAAGAACAGCGCCTTGGAGAAATCGACGGCTGCTAGCGAGGGATCGAGTGCCAGCAACGCCAGCAGCTCCGGCCGACTGTCGATGGCTGCGTCCACCGGCATGCGACCCACGTGGTGTGAAGGCGGCAGCACGACATGGCGTCGGTACAGCGGGCCCTCGGGCGTCTCTTCACGCGTGAAGGGCAGCGCGGTTTGGCTCGGATCGGCCGGCGGGCGCGGCGGCTCCGAGAACTGCGGCCGCTCGAGAATTTCTGCCATTTTGGCGCGCAGCTCGTCCAGCAGGTTGGCGCGCTTCGGCAGCTGCTCCACGCTCGGAGCAGCGCCGCTCGGCAGCGACACGTTCACCGGAGGAGTGGACGGTGTCGATAAGAACGAGAGCTTGCGCTTGAAGTCCATCGCCTACGGCGAGACCTCCAGCACCGAAAGCCTACCGGTCGCGGTACTCAGGATCAGCCGCCGGCGAGCCGCGTCCCACACCGGTCGCAGTGGCAAAGCGCCGAGCGGCACCAGGTTGGGCTCACCGCTCGGGTAGACGAGCCTTACGCTGCCGCTCGCCTCGGCCACGGCCACGAAGCCCCCAGCCTGGACCGGCGGCGCCACGCAATCGCGCGCCGAGCCCAGCTCGGCGCTGGGGCCAAAGGCCAGTGATTTGCCGTCCTCGCAGGCAAAAACACTGCGATCGGCGGTGAGCAGCAGCCGGGCGCCCGGCGCAAACACGCCCGGCAGCGGAGCGCGCTCGAAGCCATAACCCTTGAGGATTGCGATGCTGCCGTCCAAGATCAGTGCCGCACGGCCGTCGCTCAGGATGGCGGGCGCCGAGCGTGCCGACGGCGCCGCCAGCCGCAGCACCAGGGCACCGCTGGTCGTCACCCCGTAGAGGTGGTCGTCCTTGCCGACGAACAGCAGCGTGCCCTTGGGCGACAGCGCCAGCTCGCTCTTCGGAGCGACGGGCAGGGGGAAGACCCAGCGCAGCCGCGCGTCGGGCTCGAATGCGTACAGCCGGGCATCACTCGTCGCGACGAAGACGCGCCCGGTGCTGCCTTCCTCGACGGCCGGGGCGACGATGCGACCTTTGACCGTGTAACTCCAGCGGAAGCTGCCGTCGGGCCCTAGCGCATGCAGGTAGCCATCGCCCGTGCCGACGTAGACCGAGCCGTCTTTGCCGACTCCGGGTGGCGCAAAGAGGGCGGTGCCCGCTGCGAAGCGGAACACCTGGCGCGGCTCGAGTCGCAGCTTGGCTTGGGCGCGCCCCGGCGCCAGCGCCAGCGCTAGCGCTAGCGCGACGAGGCTGGGCAGCGCAGGGAGTCTCACGCCCCCAAGCTTGCGGAACCCTCCGCGAGGAGCAAGCAATTCGCACAGGCAGCCGGCACCGCGCCAGCCTACCCGCCGCGGCCCGGTCGCCGCTCTGCTAGCCTACGGTTGTGTCCCTTCAGGTCTTCGGCCTCACCGGAGGCATCGCATCGGGAAAAAGCAGCGTGGCAGCCCAGCTGCGAGAGCGGGGCGTGCCCATGGTCGACGCCGATGAGCTCGCGCGGCGAGCCGTGGAGCCGGGATCTTCCGGGCTGGCCGAGATCGTTTCGGCCTTCGGGCCCTCGATTTTGCTGCCAGACGGCAGCCTGGATCGCCGGCAACTGGGCGCCCGGGTTTTCGGCGACGAATCAGCAAGAAAACGCCTGAATGCCATCGTTCACCCGCGGGTGCGGGAGCTGTCGCAACAGCGCTTTGCTGCCCTGGACGAGGCAGGCGTGAAGCTCGCCGGCTACGACGTGCCGCTGCTGTTCGAGGTGGGGCTCGAGCAAGCGCTCCGGCCCGTGGTGCTGGTCGCAACCAGCGAGGAAAGCCAGCTCGAGCGGCTCATGCAACGCGACTCCATCGGCCCGGACGAAGCGCGCGCCCGCATCGCCGCGCAATGGCCGCTCGACGACAAGCGAGCGCGAGCGGATTACGTGATCGAAAACGACGGCTCGCTCGCGGAGCTGGCGGCCCAGGTAGACGAGCTGCTGCGGAGCCTGCGCGCGGGCTCAGCGCGCGCCGGCTAGCCGCATTTTTGCGGCTATTAGCGTATTTTCCAGCAAACAGGCGATCGTCATCGGACCAACACCGCCGGGCACCTTGGTGATGAAGCCCGCCACTTTCTCGGCCGCCGCGAAGTCGACGTCGCCGCACAGCTTGCCGGCGGCGTTGCGATTCATGCCCACGTCGATCACCACGGCGCCGGGCTTGACGTAGTCGCCTCGGATCACCGCCTCGCGCCCGACCGCGGCGACCAGCACGTCGGCTTGCCGACAAACCGCGCCCAAATCGGCCGTCTTCGAGTGCGCGATGGTCACGGTGGCGTGCTCGGCCAGCAGCAGCGCGGCCACCGGCTTGCCCACCAAGTTGCTGCGCCCGACCACCACCGCGCTGGCACCCGCCAGCTTCACGCCGGCCTCGCGCAGGAGGCGCATGCAACCAGCTGGCGTGCAGGAGACCAACCCGGGCGCCCCGGCCCACAGTGCCCCGACGTTCATCGGGTGCAGGCCGTCGACGTCTTTGTCGGGGGAAATGGTCTCGATGACTCGAGTTTGGCTGATGTGTTTCGGCACCGGAAATTGCACCAGGATGCCGTCGACCTGGGCATCGGCGTTGAGCTCGCGGACGCGCTCGAGCAGCTCTGCCTCGCTGGTGCTCGCCGGCAAGCGATAGACCTTGCCGTCCATTCCGACCTCGGC
>DATDEV010000713.1:0-10413 GCA_036522995.1 Polyangiaceae bacterium | reverse complement strand
ACCAAAAGCACCGCCTGCGAAGCGTCTACCGGGACGATTTCTCGCTAGCCGCCGGCAGCCCGACGCATTCTCTCAGTGAGTGTCGAATCAGTGATCAAAGACCACTGCGCCGACGGCTCGGCCCCGAGCTCGAGCCCGGGGGCTGACCCCGGGGGCGAAGCCCCCATGTGACAGAACAGCGCTTGGGGCTGGCCCCAAGCAGCACGAGAACACCCTGGTTGGGGGCTGGGCCCCGAGCAGCAGGAGCCGACGACAGAACACCCTGCTTGGGGCTGGGGCCCCAAGCAGCAAGAGACAGCGACAGAAGCGCGGGGGAAAACCCCCCGCAGTTGCCGGACCTTGACGATGCCCGATCGGACCGCGTACGTTGCGGCTGTCGATCTCGTGTGCGTGAGAGGGGTCTCTCATGATCACCAAGATCATGAGGGACGTCGCGGCCCGAGGCCCACTTCCCCTATGACTCCCACGCCCGCTGAGCTGAAAAAAACCCTGATTGCCCGTGGTTTCGAGGTGTATCGCACCTTGGGCGACCAGGTAGTTCTCGCCGACCGCGTGCGAGATAACCTGATCATGGACAGCGGCGTCGCCGTGCGTCCGGGCGACGTGCTCGCAGTTCGTTTCGTCGTGCGGGCGCAGGCCAGCGACTTTCCTTCGGCCATCGCCGGCGAGCTCTACGATCGGGCGCGCGCTTGTGCGACCGAGGCCCTGGGCCGCGGCTACAATGAAGTGGGTGTGGCTGAGGTGCCGGTGCACGATCCCGGTGACGCCTCGACCACCCTCGATACCTGGTACGAGGTCGCGTTCGAACGCTCCGTAGCGAGCGAAGACGAGCTCGAGTCCGAGCTCCGCTACGCGCTCGCCCTGGAAAAGACCGTCAGTCGCTGAGCGCCAGCGTCCACGCCAGCATCGAGCTGGTGCGCCGCAGTGCACGCCTTGCCGCGCCGCATTGACGGGCCTTCGACGCTGCTCTGACCGCCGGGCCGGCGAGGCCTGGCTTCGCCTGGCGGGGCGTGATATCTGCGCCGCCCGAAGTCGGGAATCATGCTGAGTTTCTTTCGAGGCGGTGGAATCGGAAACGTTGTGGTGGCTGGCATTGCGTTTGCCATCATCGTGGTGTTCGCGCTCGAGTTTCGCACCGGTAACACCGGCACGAGCGCCAAGCTCAGCCGCGAGTGTGCGGTCGAGTTCGGTGGTTACTGCGTGGATGCCAAGGAGTTCTACGCCGCGCACGGTGTCGTCGTGCCTCGCGGCGTCGAGCCGAAGATGTCCAAGCAGCTGAGCCTGAACAAGAAGGTGCTGGACGGCCTGGTGGAGCGCGAGCTGCTCGTGGCCGAGGCCCACAAGCTGGGACTGGCCGTCGGCGACGACGCGCTCGAGGCGGATCTGATCGCTGGGCGCGTGCGCGCCTCGCTACCAGCCGAAACATTGGCGGGCGGCGACCAGGGCATGCGCGGCATGCCGGACCTGCCACGCCTGCTCGGACTGTGTCGGCCGTCGGGTGCCGGTTACCAATGCGCGCCGGGCACCGACTACCCGGTCCGGCAGCTGCAGGTGAGCCGCACCGAAGGCGAGCCCTTCGACTACAAGCTGTACGAGAAGCAAATTCGCTTGCTGACCAATCGCGGCCCGAAAGAGTTTCGCGAGATGCAGGAGCGGGAGCTGCTGGCGGCGCGCATGCGTGACATCGTGCGCTCGCGCGTGCGCATCCCCGATCCCGAGGCGTTTCTGCTGTTCGAGCGCGATCGCACCAAGCTGGTGGTGCGCAGCGTGAGCCTGTCGCGCGATTGGTTCGCCAAGTACGCGGTGGCGCTGGACGACGCTGCCATCAGCAAGTGGAGCCTGGCCAATCAGGCCCAAGTGGACGCGGACTGGACGACCAAAAAGAGTGACTGGGTCGACGGCTGCGCGCTGGCGAGCGAGCTATTCGTGGAGCTCCCGTCGGCGGCGCTCGACGACGAGAAGGTGGCCGCTCGGCAGAAGGCCGAGAAGGCTCGCGAGCGGCTGACCAAGGGCGAGGACTTCGAGACCGTGGCGCGCGAGGTGTCGCAGGGCCCGACGGCTATCTTGGGCGGCAGGCTGGGCTGCTTGGGCAGTGGCTACGGCATCGGTGCCGACGAGCTCAAGAAGGCGGCCGAGAGCCTGAAGCCGGGCGAGCTGTCGACCGTGATCGAAAGCCCGCGCGGCTTTCACGTGCTGCGTGTGACCGGCAAGCTCGGCGCCGACAAGCTCGAGGCCAGCGGTCGGCAATACGTGGCCGCCCGCCTGTACGCGCGCTTTGCAGCCGATGAGGCGCTGCAGCAATTCGCCGAACAGCTGATCACGCGGGCCAAAGCTGGCGAAAAGCTCGAGGATGCGACGCGGGCGCTGGCCGTCGAAGTGTCCTCGAAGATCGGCAAGCCCGCCGCCGGGGCCGCCAAGCCTGCCAGTGCCGACACGCCGGCGCTGCTGGCCACGGATCGACCTCAGTTCGAGGTATCGGCCCCCTTCAACGCATCCGGCAATCCGCTGCCCGACTTGTCGCCGAACGAGTCGCTCGCGGCCAAGGCCTTCGAGCTCAAGCAAGCGGACGAGGTATATGCCAAGCCGCTCGGCACCGCGACTGGCGCCGTCGTGCTGCAGCTCAAGGAGCGCAGCGAGGCCAGCCACGACGACTTCCTGAAGGACAAGGCCAGGGTCGTTCAGGCGCTGCTGCAGGCCAAGTCCGGCGAAGCCTTGGCGCGCTACGTTCAGGACCTGCGACGAGCCGCTGGCGAAAAGCTCGTGGTGATGTCGCAGTTCGGCGAAGAAACCAAGGGTCGCGTGGACGAACAGGAGTGACGGTCGGTTCGCGTACTACCGGCGCCAAGGCGCCGAGCCTCAAGCAGCGGGTGCTCCCCAACGGCGTGCGCCTGAACTTGGTGCACATGCCGGGTGTGCACCGCGCCGCGCTCGATGTGCACGTCCGGGTCGGCTCGCGCTTCGAGTCGCCCCGCGACAACGGCATCAGCCATTTTCACGAGCACATGCTGCACCGGGGCATTCCCGGCTTTCCGAGCGCGCACGCGCAAGCGCTGGCGTTCGAGGAGCTGGGCGCCGCGTTCAGCGCCATGACCTACGTCGACCACGGCGTGCTGTCGTGCGCGGTGCCAGTCGAGAATTTGCAGCGCTCGGTCGAGCTCACGGCGCTGGTCTGCGCCGCGCCGCTGTTCAACGACATGCGCATCGAGAAGGGCATCGTGCGCGAGGAGCTGCTCGAGGCTTACGACGGGCAGGGGCGGCTGATCGACGGCCCGCATATCCTGCGCCAGTTGTGCTTCGGCAAGCATCCGCTGGGCATGCCGATCGCCGGCACGCGCGCGACCCTGGCGCGCTTCGACGAGCGAGCGCTGCGCGCGTTTCATCGCCGCCACTACGTTGGCGAAGGCATGGTCGTGACGCTGGCCGGACCGTTCGAGCTCGAGCGCATGGCGCGCGTCGCGGCACGCCACTTCGGTGCGTTGCCGCGCGGGCGAGCGCTGCGCTGCCGTGCGCCGCAAGCGCAGCGCGCCCCTGCCTTCGAATACGTCGCCGACAACGGCAGCCAGACTTGGCTGGGCCTGGCGTTTCGCGGACCCGGTGACGGCGACGGCGACGAGCCTGCGACAGAGCTTTTGATGCGCGTGCTCGACGACGGTAACGCGACGCGCCTGTACCGCGCGCTCTCGGACGAGCGCGGGCTGTGTTACGACGTGGCGGCGCTGTTCGAGAGCTACAGCGATGCCGGCGTGGTCGAGATCGTCGCTGAATGTGCCCATGCCTCGGCGCCGCGCGTGCTCGACGAGGCGCTCAAGGTGCTCAAGGACATGGCCCGCAGTGGTCCCACCGCCTCCGAGCTGGAGCGCGCCAAGGCCCGCCTGCGCTGGCAAATGCTCGAGCTCTACGACATGCCGACCGAGCTGGCGGGCTTCGTCGGCGAGGCGGTGCTCAGCGGCTCGGTCACGACTCCGGCTGCGCGCACCGAGCAGCTACTGAGCGTATCGACCGCGCGTGTTCAAGCCGCTGCAGCACGGATCTTTCGCGCGCAGAGCTCGAGCCTGGTGGTGATTGGAAAGCTGCCGCGCGCCGCGCGCGGCAAGCTACAGGCCGCCCAGCAAAGCCTGGACGATTAGCGTCGCTTGGACGCCTTCTTGGCCTTGATTTCAGCCTTCGCCTGACGAGCCTCGACCAGCTCGTCGCGGATCAGCGCTTCGGCGACGAGCAGCACGCGCCGCCGCACCGCCGAGCTTGCGCTGCGCAAGACGACGTTGAGGCGATCGTCCTTCGGGCGCGTCTTGGAAGGCGAGACCAGATCGGACACGTCGACGCCGAGCGAAGAAGCGATGCGCTCCATCGTCTCGAGCGACGGGTTCGCGTTTGCCGATGCGCGACCGCGGAGCACACGCTCCAGTCGCGCTACGGTTTCCACGGTGACGCCAGCTCGCGAGGCGAGCTCGGCTTGCGTCATGCCGGCTTGGGTTCTTAGTTTTCGGACTTGTTCAGCGAGAAATATCGCAAGGTCGGTCACTTATTGAGCTCGCAAACTCCCCGGCCTGAAGCGGTGTGGAGGTTATTCGTTCCGCACCGCGTGTCATTAGAACTGTGCTTCTGGACCTGATGACGGTTTCGACTGTCGCCGCAACAACTCCACGTAGTGTTGATCTAGGTTGAATCAGCCCGAACGCAAGTCTGCAGCGTGCACGAGCGTGCAACTCCGGTCACATGGCCGGGGTGGATCTAACTGAGATTGCGCCGAGAAACGCAGTGCACGGCTCACGGCTGCGCAGGCTGGGGCTCGGGAACGCGATCTTCGACGTGGATTAAACGCAGATGTCCGAGGGCCGTATCGAGCAGGCGCAGCCGTTCGGCCAGCTCCTCCTCGCCGTTGCACTCGGTGCTCGCCACCGCAGCCAAGCACTCGCCCACGCCCGCGCCGATCGCCACGACCAGGCCGCGCAGCCGCGCCCCGGCCCCCGGGAGTGACAAGAGGCTCAGGTGGGTCAAGAAGCCCTCCGGCGCCCTCACGCTGCGTGTCGCGACCAGATTTGTTTCGTCGATTTCCGGAATGTCGCTGCTGCGCTGGCGAGCCTCGCGCTCGCAGGCATCGAGCTGGGGCACCCGCGAAGCCCGCCAACGTCGCACCACCAGCGTCGAGCCGGTGGGCTCGTGGCGCAGCTGCCAGCCGGCTCGGTCCGGGGCCGCCGAGGGGGGCTCCAGCCACGCCCCTGCCTCCGGCAGCGCCAGCTTCACCCCCAGGGCTTGGGAGCGCAGCACGCCCCAGCCGTCCTTGCTCAGGCTTGGTTCGCGCGGGCTCGGCGCAGCGGGAGGGCTGGGAGCCGATGCGGCCGGCGGGCTCGAACCGCAGCCAGCCAGGCCTAACAAGAGCGGCCAGCAGAGCCGGAGCCTAGGCTGGGGCAGCGCGCGCATTTTCAAGGGACTTGCCGCGAAGATATGCTGGTCATAGCGAGAACCCAAAGTGGTTTCGCCGGCGGAGCCCCCGATGACCAAAGAGCTGAGCGCGCGTGAGTTCCAGAAGCGCTACGAGGCGCTGACTAGCGGGCTCTCACTCGAGCGCGGCAATGATTCGTGTATCAGGTGCGAGCGCTGCGTCGGCTGCAGCTTCTCGACGTTCTGCCAGGACTCCGAGCGGCTGGTGCGCTGCGCCTATTGCGTGCGCTGCAGCATGTGCGAGGGGTCGCAGCACTGCCGTGAGTCGCGCGGGCTGATCGGCTGCCAGCATTGCACCGATTGCGATGCCTGCTCGCACAGCTCGTACCTGATCCGTTGCCGCTCGCTCACCGGTTGCCAGTATTGCTTCGGTTGCGTGGGGCTCTCTGGGCGCGACTTTCACGTGCTGAACGAAGCGCTGGATCGCAAGAGCTACTTCCAGCTCACCCAACGTCTGAGCCGCGAGCTCGGCCTATGAAGAGCCACGATCCAGCCCTGGAGGCGCTGTGGAAGAACGCGCTCGACAACTGGCAGCAGGACGGCTCGCACCACGCGTTCCTCGAGTATTGCGAGAGACACGGCGCGCTCGACGAAGCAGCGGTGCGTTACCGCGGCATGAAGGGCGATCGCGACCGCGGCGCGAGTGCGGAAAAACGCCTCGCGGCAGTGCTGATCGTGGCCATGTCGAAGCTGGAGGTCACTCGCTCCGAACCCAAGGCCGCCTCCGGCACGGCGACGAAGTTGGTGCTGATCGCATTCTTTTTGACCGGCTCGCTGCTGGTGCTCGTCTACTTGCTGCGTACGTAGCGCGTGAGCGGCGTGGGCCGGATCCATACACAGCGGAATAGTTGAATTCTTCTTTGCGTTTCGCGCTTACGCTCCGGTGTTATACAGACCGCCGGAAGGAGGTCCTGACGATGAAACGTGCACTTTCGCTGTTGGCTCTCGGCTCGGCTCTTGCTTGTGGATCGGAGCCGCCCCCGCCGGCCAAAACCGCAGATGCGGCTCCGGCGCCTGCCGCGACCACGCCCGCCCCAGTCAACGACAAGCCAGACGATGATCCCCGCAAGGGCAACATCAACATCTCGGACGAGATCCGCAAGGCGTGCGGTATCACCGACGCCGAAGCGTTTTTTGCTTACGACTCCGCGAACATCCGCGAGTCGGACAAGGCGGTGCTCGGCAAGCTCGCCACCTGCTTCACCACGGGGCCGCTCAAGGGCCGTGAGATGCGTCTGGTCGGTCACGCCGACAATCGCGGCGAGGAAGACTACAATATGCTGCTCGGCCAGCGCCGTGCCGACAACGTGAAGGGCGCTATCGTGAGCGCGGGCATGACCGCCGGCAAGGCGTTCACGACCTCGCGTGGCGAGCTCGATTCCAACGGTACCGAAGAGGCGACCTGGCAGAAGGACCGCCGCGTCGACATCGTTCTCGGCAAGTGAGCGCGCTCTCCCTCAATGGCTCCTGCTGAACCTTCGAAAGCGGCGCTCGATCCGATCCAGCTAGTGCTGGGCGCTTCGGGCGTGGTGCTGGTGGTGCTGGCGCTGCTGGCCGTGGCGTCCGTGGTGGTGTGGCTGGTGTGGTTCCTGAAGAGCGCCCAGCTAGGCCGCTTGCGCGCGGCCGAGCGTAACTTCGAGCTCGAGGCCGAAACCGCTCAGGGCGCTCAGGAGCTGATCGCGCTGGCGTTCAAGCACAAAGGCGCGCCGGGAGCGCGCATCGTGTACGAGCTGGCCAAGCGCCATCAGCAGGGCGGCAGCGCGTCGTCGGAGCTGCTGAGCGCCGTCGCCAAGCGCGCACTGGCAAGCGAGCAGCAGCGCTTCACGTCGCTGATGCCCACGCTCTCCAGCATCGCCGCAGCCTCCCCGTTCGTCGGCTTGTTCGGGACGGTGTGGGGCATCATGCAAGCCTTCTTGCGCATCGGCGTGGAGAAGAGCGCGTCACTGCCGGTGGTCGCGCCTGCCATCGGCGAGGCGCTCATCGCCACCGCGGTCGGCCTGGTCGCGGCGATTCCGGCCACCATCGCCTACAACTACGTCGACAAGCGCATCGGGGACCTACTCGAAGAGGTCGGCGCCTCGGCGGAGGTTTGGGTCGAAATGTTGGTTCAAGATCCGGCCGTCGGCGGTCACGCCGTGGCGCACGTGCGCGAGCCCGCCTATGGCAATCAGCGTAGGTAGGGGCCGGCGCGGCGGGTTTCGTGACATCAACGTCACGCCGCTGGTGGACGTGATGTTGGTGCTGCTCGTGGTGTTCATGGTCACGGCGCCACTGCTGACCACCGGGCTGCGCATCGATCTGCCCGAGGTGAAAGCTGCGTCGACCCCGGTCAAGGACGCGCGGCTGCTGATATCGATCACCAAGCAGGAGCGCGTGCTGTTCGGTGAAGAGGACGTCACTGCGCGCGTGGACGAGGCGCTCAAACAGAGCGCTCGTGTGCAACAGGAGCGCGAGCTGTACATCCGAGCCGACAAGGACGCGCGCTACGAGATCGTGGCCAAGGTCGTGGCGGCGGCGCGCAACAGCGGAGTGGAGTCGCTGAACCTGCTGGTGGAGCCGGTGGTCGAAGACGCGCCGGAGCCGCCGCCGGCCAGCAGTGCTGCGACTCCCGGGCGCACGAACGCGGTGCCGGCCGGAGGCAAGTGAGCTCGCAGGCGCTGGAGCCGGTCTTCAAGGCGCGCGAGGTCGCGCTGGCCGCGCTGCTCGCGTTCCTGGTCGAAGCCGGCATGTTGTTGCTCTGGATCTACGCCGGGGCCGGCAACGTGCACGTGAAGGCCAGCGCGCTGGAGGCGCCCAGGGAGATTCCGATCGCGGTCAAGCCAGTGCTGGACGAGCTGCCGCTGCTCAAGCTCGGCGGCAAGCAGAAGGCCAAGCTGCCCGACATGTGGAAGAAGCAGGCGCCAGTGCAGCGCTTCGAAGAGAGCAGCGCGCCCTCGGCCAAGGCCAGCAAGACGCCCGAGGCCATCCCGTCCTCGAAGCTGGCTCCGCTCGATGCTTCCGCGCCGCCGCCCGACGCCGAGACGGCCAAGCAAGTCGACCAGCAACTGACCGATGCCGCGCCCGAAGCCGCGCCCACCGTGGAAGGCGAAGGCACGGCCGACGGCGTCAAGGAGGGCACCGAGGCCGATCCGCTCAAGGCTCGTGCGGTCAGCGCCTATCGGGCCAAGATCATCTCCTGGTTCGTGTCGCGCTTTCACGCGCCGGTGGGTGAAATCCCCTGCGAAGAGCTGAAGAGCCTGCGCGCGTCGGTACAGGTGCAGATCGGCGCCGATCGTAGCGTCGGCGCCTACAGCGTGACCAGGCCGAGCGGAAACGCCGTGTTCGACGCCAAGGTCCGCGCCACACTGGACGGGGTGCGCGGCGAAGAGCTGCCGCCGCCGCCGCCGCTCTACCCCGACATTCTCTCCAGCACCGAGCTATTTACATTCTCCGGCCAAGGTACCAAGTGCGAATGACCCTTGCTCTCGACCTGCTGCGGTTCTGCTCTCGCGCGGCATTGCGCTCGGCGCCGCTACTCGGCGCGATCGCGCTGCTGTCGACCACGGCTGGCGCCGACGCTCCAGCCCCGGCGGCGGACGAGAGCCTGCTCGGCGAAATGGTCATCACCAGCAGCAACGTCGAGAAGCTGCCGCGCATCGCCATCGTGCCCTCGTACAGCCCGGCCCTGGAAGACGTGATCGTGCGCGGCGTGGTGCGGCGCGACTTCGAGCTCACCGGACTGTTCGACGTGATCTCGGACGACAAGGCGCCGGCCGGCATGTACGGCTTCGAGGACGCCGTCGACGTCGAGGCTTGGCGCAAGCTTGGCGCGGAAGCCATCGTCAAGGTTGCGGCGCGCAGTGCCGGCGGCGACCAAATCCAGGTTTTCGGCCTGGCCTACTTGATGAGCAGCGGCAAGACGCCGGTGTTCGAGAAGACGCTCACCGTCTCCAAGACCGAGGCGCGCGTCACCGGTCATCGCATCACCGATGCGCTGCTCGGAGCGCTGACGGGGCGCCCGGGCGGCTTTGCCAGCGAGCTGGTGTTTTCCGGGCGCTACGGCAAAAATCGCCGCATTTTCCGGATGGATGCCGACGGCAACGGGCTCGCCGCGTTCACCGATCCCAACGACACGGCGATCGCGCCCGCCTTCGGTCCCGGCAACAAGGTCTTCTACCTGCTCAGCCGCGACTACGCCCCCTTCTCGCTATTCCGCTACGCCGCGCAGAAGAACGAGGCCGTGCCGCTGCCCTTCAAGACCTCGATGTACGGCGTCGCGCTGAGCAAGGACGGGCAGAAGCTGGCGCTGGCCGTGGCCGACAGCGGCAAGAGCGCCATCTTCGTCGGCGCGGCCGACGGCAGCAACATGCGCAGCGTCTCCACCACCGAGCTGGCGACGCGCCCGGTGTTCAGCCCCTCGGGCAAGCTGTCGTGGATCGGTGGCGAAGCCAAGCAGGGCACGCAGCGCGTGTGGCTGGACGGCAAGGCCGTGTCGCCGCCCGGCTTCACCGCGGGCGGGCAAACCTTCTGCGACACCGAAGACGGCGTGCGCATCGTGTTTTCGGTGGCCGTTGGCGGAGGTCGGCAAGACCTGGTGATGACGGACGAGAAGGGCCGCGTGATCGGGCGTTTGACCCAGGGTCAGGGCTCGAACACGCACCCCGCCTGTAGCCCCGACGGCCGTCTGTTGGCCTTCTTCTCCACGCGCGGCAACACGCCCGGCATCTTCGTGATGTCGCTCAAGAGCTTCCGCATTCAGCCGATCTCGACCCAGCTCGGCGAAGGCCTGACCTGGGCCGCGCTGCCGCCGTGAGCTGGGCCGCCTTGCCCTCGCAGACGGCAGGCCAAGCGGGGGAATCAACAGGGAGGCGGGGAGGCGGGGAGGTTTTGTTGTTCGAGCTGGGGCTTGGCGAGCGACGACTGTGCAGGTTCCGATCGGCACCGCGCGGCTCGAACCACAAAATTCTCGATTCGCGGATCTCCCCGCCTCCC
>DATDEV010000712.1:0-9073 GCA_036522995.1 Polyangiaceae bacterium | reverse complement strand
GCTCTCCTCACCCGCTCCGAGAACTCCGCCGCCACTACAGCAAGCCGCGTGCCCCCAGCTTCAGCGACCCCGCTGCGCGCGCTATCCCTGCGAAAAGCTTGGCGCCTGCCGCGCGCTAGCCGCTGGGGGCGCACCGGGCATGACGCGCCGATCGCGCTCGGTTGTGCCGACCTGTGTCAGCGCCCTAGGCAGCGGGCTCTTCGTCGTCGCTGAACTCGGCCGAGTCCGGCAGGTCGTCGAGGCCTTGGCCGCCGCGCACCGGGATGGCTCGCGCGTGAGCCACCTTCTCGAGCGTGACCGACAGCGTGGGGCGATCGGAGACGGCCGGCAGGAAGGCGCGCGTGCCGTCCCACAGGTCGAGCGCGATGCTGCGCGGCGAGTCCAGGATGACGCGATCGATCTGCGCCCATTTGAAGCGGCGGAGCCGGGGGATGCCGAGCGAAACGATATCGCGGTACTCGACGCCGTCGCCGCGGATGCGCACGCCGCGCATGTTCGCGCGCAGCATCGACGAGACCGCACCGACCACCAGGCAGCCGGCGAACACGCGCGCGCTCATTATCCCGCGCACGCCACGCTCCACGACGTTGACGTAGAGCCAACTCGTCGACGGGCTCGACTCGGCAACCAGCACCACGATCACCGCCGCCAAGGCCAACGCGGCGTAGACCAGCGACGGCACGCGAATCAGCAGCGGCGGGCCGAAGCTGGTCTCCGTGGGGCGATACGTCATGTCGAACCCGGGGGGACGAGACGCGCGTGCCATCGTCCATGAAACGTAGCTCCCACCCGGAAGCTTGGAAAGTCGTGTAGAAAAGGCCGCCGTGCCCACCCTGGTCAGTCGGAAGCGAAATTTGAAGCACAGCGTCTCCGCGACGCTCATCAAGCAAGTGGGCAACGCCATGCTCGAGGCGCTCGCGCTACCGAGCGCGGAGCTGAGCGTGCTGTTCACCGACGACGCCGGCATCCAGATCCTGAACCGTGAGCACCGCCACAAGGACAAGCCGACCGACGTGCTGGCCTTCCCGATGGCGGAAAATGAGCCTGATCCGCATGGAATCTTGGGCGACGTGGTGATCTCGCTCGACAGCGCGAGCCGCCAAGCCAGGTCTCGCGCTCGACCATTAGTAGAGGAGGTGCGCTTCCTGCTCGCGCACGGTCTCCTACATCTCGTTGGTTATGATCACGCCGAGCCCGCCGAAAAGCGCGCGATGAGCGCGATGACTCGCCGCTTGGTGCGCGCGGCGCCGTTGCCGAAAGCCCCAGCGCGCCGGCCCAGGCAGCGCCATAAACTGCCAAACGGCTCGAAAAAATGAGCCTAACCACGCGCGTTTGCTACGAAAATAGGCACCTGCGTATCCACAGCTCTCGGCGCCGCAGAGAACAAGGCAAGCGGTGCTTCGCGGCGACGAAACGGGCGTCCAGGCCGCCACCCCGTCACCCGGCCTGTTCTGACCCGCGGAAAAAAAGCTCAATCCGACGCCTGTGTTGCTTCTTTCCCCTTGATTACGCTGTTCCATCCCTGTTATCCGTTCGCCGTGCCTTGTTTGGCGGCCTTCGGGAATCAGCCCGTGGGAAAAAGCCCGAGGGACGGCAAAAGATTCTAGAAATCTGAGACTAGGAGGAAGCGCATGGCTGGGAAGAGACTGACGAAGGCGCAGGTTGTTGCTGAGATCGCGAATGCATCGGATCTCGACAAGAAGAGCGTGAGTCGCACGTTCGAGGCGTTGCAGGAGCTGATCCGCAAGCAGCTCTCGGCGCGCGGTCCGGGCGAGTTCGTGGTGCCGGGGCTGGTCAAGCTCCGCGTCGTGAAGAAGCCGGCGACCAAGGAACGCCAGGGCATCAACCCGTTCACCAAGGAGCCGATCACGATTCCGCCGAAGCCCGCGAGCAAGAAGGTCCGTGCGACCGCGCTCAAGGCTTTGAAGGATCTGGTTCAGTAAGGAACCGAGCGCTCCGGCGCTCCGCGTCCCCGGTCTCTCGCGAGATCGGGGACGCGCGCATTTTGTGGCAAGGCCTACCAGTAAACGGTGGCGCCGAGGCGGATCAGCGCGCCGCCCGAGCTGTTGGTCGTGCGACGCGTGCCCGCGTCGACGTACTCGGGCTCGTCGCTCGCGTCGCTGTCGATGCGCGTGCGGATGAAGCCGACGAGATCGCCACCCAGCGCCAAATGTCGCGTAATTCGCGCCTCCAGCCCGGCCCCCAGCTGGCCGCCGAAGTAGCCGTAGCGCTGCTCGACATCGTCCTGTAGCAGCGTGCCCGAAAGGTAGCTGCCGTCCACCGACGCGGTGGATAGTCCGAAGCCCGCCACGCCGTACAGCTGCACTGGGCTACGTGGGTTGGCGAACAACATCGCATTCGCCAGAAGCGCCGTCTCGACGCGACCGAAGCCGCGGTAGTCCGTGCCCCACACCACGTCGACCGAGCCCTCGAAAGCCAGGAACGGTAGCAGTCGATAGCGCAGCGCAGCGCCGAGGCCGTTCATGCCTGCGTCCAGCGACTTTGCCGAGTCGTCGCCCATCACCCCCAAGGCGGCGTGCAGGTTGACGCCCCATTCGCGGTCGCGACGCCGCTTCTTGGCGGGTTGAACGTTCTCGACGTCGATCAGCACCTGCTCCTCTTCGTCGGCGTCTGCCACTGGCGGAGGCGCTGGCCCGGGCGGAGGCGGCGCTCCATCGAGCGGCGCCCCCTCCGGCGCCGGCGCGGGGCCTCCAGGCGGCGCAGGCTCGCAGAACCAGTCGCCGGGCGGGCAATCGTCCGCGGCCGCTAGGGGCCCGGGCAGGCCGACCACCAACGCAGCGACGAGGGCGGGGACGTGAGCGGGGCCCATGGCTTCGAGCCCCGAGCGTAGCAGACGAGCGTGGGGCGAAGTGCTAGGACCGCGCCCGTGGCGAGCGTCGTGCTGAAGCCTGGTCATGTGCAGCCGGTCTGGGCCGGCCATCCCTGGGTATTCGCGCAAGCCGTCGAGCGCATCGAGGGCGGAGCCCAGGGCGGCGACGAGGTCGAGGTCAAGGACGCCCGCGGCAACTTCCTGGGTCGGGGCTTGTACTCACCAGGCTCGGCCATCCCGGTGCGCATCCTGACGCGCGAGCGCGAGCAGCGCGTCGACGCCAAGCTACTCGGCTCGCGCATCGCGGCCGCCGTCGAGCGCCGGCGCCGGCTGGGCCTACCGAGCTCCGAGACCAACGCGGTGCGACTGGTGCACGCCGAAGGCGACGACCTGCCTGGCTTGATCGTCGATCAACTGGGCGACGTGCTGTCGGTGCAGCTCGCGACGCTGGGCATGAAACAGCGCGAGACCAGCATCCTCGACGCACTCGAGCAGCAGCTGCGGCCGCGCGCGATCGTCGACCGAACCTCGGAGCGGGCTGCCAAAAGCGAGGGCTTCAGCGCCGGGCGCGGCGTCGTGAGGGGCGACACCGAGCTGCTCCATTTCGACGTCCGCGAGCGCGGGCTGCGCTTTCGCATCCCGCTGGAGCTCGGTCAGAAGACCGGCTTCTACGTCGACCAGCGCGAGCTGCGGGCGCGCGTGGAAGCGCTGGCCGCGGGCCGGCGCGTGCTCGATACCTACAGCTTCGTCGGCGCGTTCGCGCTCGGCGCGGCGCGCGCCGGTGCGAGCGAGGTCCTGGCCGTCGACCAGAGCGCCCTGGCGCTGACCGTCGCAGCCGAAGCAGCCGAGCTGAACGGCCTGACGGGCAAAGTGAGCTTCGAGTGCGAGGACTCGGTGCAGGCGCTGGAGCGAGCCGGCAGGCAGGGCGGCTACGATCTGGTGATTTGTGATCCGCCCAAGCTGGCGCCGACGCGCGCCGCGCGCGCGCGCGCTCTGGTCTCGATGCGCAGGCTGGCGGCTCAGGCGGCGCGAGCCACCAAGCCGGGAGGCCTGCTGGTGCTGTGCTCGTGCTCGGCGGCGATCGGCCTCTCGGAGCTGACCCGCGCGCTGTCGCTGGGAGCGGCCGACGTCGGTTTGCGAGCGCTGGTCACCGAGCGCTTCTTTCAAGGCGCCGATCATCCAGTGCCCGCCGCATTCCCCGAGGGGCTGTATCTGACCTCTCTCCTGGCAGAGATCGGCAAGGGCTGAGTGAAGCCGATTTCAGCGCTCAGCGCTGCCGAAGCCCGGCGGCTGCGCGGCATCGCCTTCGACCTCGACGACACGCTGCTCGATCACGGTCGACTGCTGGAAGGCAGCTACTCGGCGCTGTTTCGTCTGCTCGACGACGGCCTCACGCTGTACGGCGTCACCGGGCGTCCGGCGGGCTGGGGTGAGGTGCTGGCGCGCGTCTTCCCGGTCCAGGCGATCATCACCGAGAACGGCGCGGTCAGCTGCGCTCGTCAGGGTGAGCGCATCGTGGTGGCAGATTCCGTGGACCAGGCGACGCGTCGCGAGCGCAATCTCCGCTTGCAGCAGCTGCTCGCCAGCTTTCGCGAAGCCTTCCCGGACATCGAAGCGGCAGACGACGTGCACGCGCGCATCTCGGATCGCACGTTCGACATCGGCGAGCACCGGCAGGTCGCGGCCGAGCGGGTGGCGGAGGCGTCGCTGTTTCTTCGAGCGGCGGGCGCGCGGGTATTCGTATCCAGCGTGCATCTGCACGCCACGTTCGACTACGCCGACAAGGCCAGCGGCGCCGTGCGCATCTTGGCACGGGATAGCGGCCTCGATGCCACCGCGGTGCGTCACGCCTTCGCCTACCTGGGCGATAGTGAGAACGACGCTTCCTGCTTCGCCGCCTTCAGCGTGAGCATCGGCGTGAGCAATTTGCGCGGGCGAGCCACGCTCCGCCCGGCCTACGCCACCTCGCAGCCGATGGGGCGCGGCTTCGCGGAAGCCGCCCAGGTGATCCTGAGCCTACGCCAAAAGCTGTGATAAAAGAGGCCCGACGATGTCCCAAGACGAGCTCGTAGCGCTAGGTCGTGACCACCTGTATCCGAACTATCGGCAGCCGCCGCTGGTGCTCGTGCGCGGCGAGGGCTCGCGGGTTTGGGATGCAGCGGGCAAGCAGTACTTCGATCTGTTCGCCGGCATCGCGGTCAGCACCCTGGGCCATGGTCACCCCCGCCTGGCCGAAGCCATCGCCGCCCAAGCCAAGCAGCTGATCCACGTCTCGAACTATTTCTACAACCGGCCCAACGTGGAGCTGGCGGCCAGGTTGTGCGGCGTCACCGGCTACGAGCGTGTCTTCTTCTGCAACTCGGGCACCGAGGCCATCGAGGCGTCGCTCAAGCTGTCGCGTCGCCATTTCTTCGCCCGAGGCGAACGCGACCGCTTGCGCATCATCGCCTTCGACAACTCGTTTCACGGCCGCACGCTCGGCGCCCTCGCCGCCACCGGTCAGCCCAAGTACAAGGACGGCTTCGGGCCGCTGCCAGCGGTCACGCACGTGCCCTACGGCGACGTGGCGGCGGTGCGCCAAGAGATGGGGCCGGACGTGGCCGGCATCCTGGTCGAAGCCGTACAGGGAGAAGGCGGCGTTTTGCCCGCCCCGCCAGGCTTCCTCCTCGCATTGCGCGAGATCGTCGACGAAGCGGGCGCACTGCTCATCGCCGACGAGGTGCAGACCGGCGTGGGGCGCACCGGCAAGTTCCTCGCCTTCGAGCACGACGGCGTGAAGGCGGATGTCGTGGCGCTCGCCAAGGGCTTGGGCGGCGGCGTCCCGATCGGCGCCATGCTGTGCCGCGCAGCGCTGTCCGAGGCCTTGCCCCCCGGTAGTCATGGCTCGACCTTTGGTGGCAATCCGTTGGCTTCCGCCGCCGCGCTCACCGTGCTCGAGGTGCTCGAACAGGAGCGTTTGCTCGAGCAGGTCAGCGAGCGCGGCGAGGAGCTCGCTCGCCGTCTCGGTGAAGTCGCCCAGCGCCACGCCCGACTCGTGGCCACGACTCGAGGCCGTGGCCTGCTCCAGGCCCTGGTGCTCAAGGATGGCGTGGACGCGCGGGGCCTGCTCGGCAAGCTGCAGGATGCGGGCGTGCTGCTCACGATCGCCGGCGGCCAGGCGCTGCGCTTCTCGCCGCCGCTCAACATCACGTCGGCGGAGCTCGGCGCGGCGTTCGACGTGCTCGACGGCGTCCTCGGCGCGTGGCCATGAGCCTGGCGGCGGAGACCCTGCCCTGCTCCAGCTGTCGGGCAGCGGTCGATCCGCTGCGAGCACCGTGCGTCGCCTGCTTCGATGAGGGATTTCACTACTTTTGCAGCGCTGCGTGCGCCGACCGCTATCGCAGCGGCCGCGAAAGCCCGCCGGGAGCGCCGCGCAGCCACGCGCCGCCCGCCGGGCAGCTCGAGCCGAGGCAGCCCGAGCTGCCCGTGAGCGCCGCGCCAGCCGTGGCGCTGGTGACGGAACAGGGCACAGGCCCGCTGCTGAGCGACGTCCCTTCCGCGCCCGATGCAGCGGGGCACGACGACGCTCCGGAGACCTTCGACCCTGCGATTTCGGTGGACGCGGGCACGCTGCTGCTCGGCTTAGCTGTGCTGGGCGCGGCGCTCTCACTCGTGCTGCTGCTCACCGGCAGCTCCGAGCTATCGCTAGCGGCACGCCTGGTGGTGGCCGCGGTCGCGACGGCAGCGCTGGTCGCCGAATGCGCCATGGGCCAGCGCAGCGTGACCGAGCTGCACCCCGTGGCGCTGCTGTGCGCGCCGGTGGTGGCGATCACGACCGCCATCGGACTGCGCTTGACCGAAAGGCCCGAAGCGGAAGGCGCGATCGGGCTGGCCGGGGTGATCACGCTGTGCTCGGCGCTCAGCCTGCTGCTCGTGCGACGTGCCAGCAGGCCGCTGGAGCTCGAGCGACAACGGGTGCTCGCCGAGCTGGACCACGCCGCGCGCCGCATCGTGGCCGGAGGTCAGGTCGCCACGACCAGCGCGGCCGACTTGCGGCCGGGCGAGGAAATCGTGGTCGAGGCCGGCGACGTGCTCCCGGTCGACGCCACCGTCACGGCCGGCAGCGCCCAGGTGCTACCCTGGTTGGGCGCGAAGGTGCAGGTGGAGCGCCGCGAAGGCGACAGCGTGGTGGCTGGCGCCGCCGTCGTCTCGGGCACCCTGCGCGCCGTCGTCGGCTGGGCCGGGCACGACCGAGCCTGGATCCGCCTGACGCACGACCCCCGGCGACGCGCCGACGTGCATGCCAGATCGGCTCGACTGGGCCGCAACCTGGCCGAGAAGGCTGCGCCGTTCGTGGCTGGGTTCGCGGCGCTGCTCGCCTTCGCCGGCAGCGGCAGCAGCCCGCTCGTGCTGCTGCTGGGCATCGCCAGCTTTGCCGCCCTGGCGCAAGCTGGCGTGGCTGAAATCGGCTCGCTGCAGGTCACGCGAGCGGTGCTCCAGGCGCTGCGCCGCGGCGTGGCCTTTCGTTCTGCCGAGGCGCTGGATCGAGCGGGCCGCGTGTCGAGCGTGGCCTTCTGCGCGCGCGGCACGCTGCTGCTCGGCGAGCCCGAGGTGACCAGCATCGACGCGCTCACGGGTCACGACGCCGAGAGCGTGCTGGCTTTCGCAGCGGGCAGCGAGGCGGCCGCCGAGCACCCGGCCGCTGCCGCCGTGCTGCGCGCCGCCCGAGCCCGGGGCATTCGCCCCGACGCCGTCCGCAGCCCGACCCCCATTCCCGGCCTCGGTGTGACCGCCGTCGCGGGCAGCGGGCAGCCACTAGCGGTCGGTAGCCGAGCGCTCATGCTGCGCGAGCGCATCGGTGTCGCGACAGCGGAGACCCGCATCAGCGATCTAGAGGCCATGGGACGCAGCGTGCTGTTGGTGGCGCTCGGCGGCAGGCTGATCGGCGTGATCGGACTGCAGGACGGGCTGCGCCCCGGTGCTCGTGCGGCGGTTCAGCACGTGCTCGACGTGGGCATCGAGCCCATCCTGCTTTCGGGCGACGCGCGCGACACGTGCGAGGCGCTGGGCCGCGCCCTGGATATCGACCACTTGCGACCCGAGGTGCCGCCGGCGGAGCGCGCTGACGAGGTGCGCCGCCTGCGCGACGGCGGAGCCGTGGTGGCGGTGGTGGGGCGAACCCCGAACGACGACGGAGCGCTGTCCGCCGCTGACGTTTCGGTGGCGCTCTCGGCCGCTGGCTCGGGCGCGTCCGAGTGGAGCGTCCAGCTCGCCTCGGACGACGTGCGGGACGCCGCTTACTCCCTGCGCCTCGCGCACCAAGCCCGGCGCGAGGCGCAGCTCGGGCTGCTACTGATCCTGGCGCCGGCGCTGTGCGGCATCGTGGTCGCCGCCTTCGGCTTCGCGCCTGCGGCGCTGGCGCCCATTGCCACGTGCTTGGGCACGGCCGCCGCGCTCGCTCGGCTACGAGCCGAACGCTAGCTGAAGGGCAATAGACGGGGGTTCGCGGGCGACCTTGACCCCCACCCGGGTGGCGGGGATACATAGAGCTGTGAAGAGCGTCGGGGACACTACCAAAGCCCAGGCCAAGCCCCGTGCTCCCGACTCGGAGCGGCTCAGGCACGACCTCAACGACTACATGCTCAAGCGCGGCTTGCGCTCCACCGAGCAGCGTCGACTGATCATCGACACGTTCTTCCATGTGCACGAGCACATTACCATCGACAGCCTGCTGAAGCTGGTCAGGGCGGTGGACGCTCGGGTCGGTTACGCCACCGTCTACCGCACGATGAAGCTCTTGAGCGAGAGCGGTGTGGTGCAGGAGCACAAGTTCGGCGATGGCTTCACCCGCTACGAGCTGGCGGACGAGCTAGCCCATCATGACCATCTGGTGTGCCTGGAATGCAGCAAGATCATCGAGTTCGAGGAACCGCAGATCGAGGCGCTGCAGGACAAGATCGCCAAGCGTTACGGCTTCATCATCCGCGCGCACAAGCACGAGATGTACGGCGTGTGCTCGGACTGCCAGAAGCCCAAGGCGGGTCGCGCCGCCCGCAGCGACCCGCGTAGCGCGCGCGGCTAGACCGACCCTGCTGCTAAGCCGGGGTCGACCAGAGGCAGCGGGCGTCGGTGAGCACCGCGTCGCAAGCCACGTCGTGAGGCAAGATCGGTAGCTCGGCCAGCAGCTGAAAGTCGAAGCCCACCGCGATCGCGCAGCCTGGTGGGCGAAAATCGGGCAGCAGTGAGTCGTAGAACCCCGCCCCG
>DATDEV010000711.1:0-3845 GCA_036522995.1 Polyangiaceae bacterium | reverse complement strand
CCCCTTCTCGGCCTCGTACCTCGAGGTCAAGCGCCGCCGCATGCAGCACGACCTGCCGAGCGCGCCGACCGTCATCCCGCCGTTTTCCCGGATCGCCGGCGAGGGCTGAAAACCCCACGTATTTGACCCGGCGACCCGACGTCCGTTAAGCCTGGGGCGATGCGGACGACGGTGGCGCGCTACCCGTTGTGGCTCGGGCTGCTGCTCAGCCCGGTGGCTGCGCTCGCGCAGGCCAAGCCCGGCAGCCTGCCCGCGGCTCCCAGCGGGGCCGCGGAGCAGCCCAGGCCCCCCGCCAAAACCGAGCCCAAACCCGCCCCCAAGGCCGAGAAGGCCGAGCCCAAGCCCGCGACCAAGACCGAGCCCGCGGCGGCGCAGAAAGCCGAGCCCAAGCCCGCGGCCAAGAGCGAGGCCCCCAAGGCCGAACCCAAGGTCGAGCCCGAGCTCGAGGGTGACGCGGCGCCCAGCAAGCCCGCCGCCGACGTTGGCCGCGGTTCGGGCAGCCGCAGCGTGGGGACTCCGCCGAGCGAGGGCCCCCAAGCGCCCCCGACCGGGCCCGACGGCAAGCCTGCCGCCAAGACCTCGCACCAGAAAGGGCGACCTCCCGCCAAGCCCGCCGCCACGTTGCCGGCCGGGGCGGCCCAGCTGGTGCCGGACGAGTCGGCCCGCGAGCACATCACGGGCGGCGCCCCCACCGATGACGCCGTCAAGCGCGGCAAGGGTGACCCCGAGCTCAGCAGCCTGCGCGAGGCCGAGCGGGTGCTGTTTCCGCGGCCGCTCGTGGGCATCGAGCTCGGCTTCAATTTCGCGCCGGCGTCCCCGAGCGCTCCCGAGGTCGACGCTTCGGGTCTACCGGGCGCCGGCGCCAGCCCGAGCGACGCCACGACTGCGAGCCCCAGCGATGCGACCTGGCTACGCTCGCTCAGCCTACCCGATTTGCCGATTCGCTACGACGAGCGCGTGGTCCGGTACCTGCGCTTCTACCGTGACACGCCGAGCGGCCGCGCCATCGCACGCACCTGGACCAAGAAGGCCGGCCGCTTCGCGCCGGCGATCAGAACCGAGCTCGGCCGCGCCGGTCTGCCCACCGATTTGGTTTGGCTGAGCCTGATCGAGAGCAGCCACAATCCGACCATCGCCTCGCCCGCAGGCGCGGCCGGGCTGTGGCAGTTCATGCCCGACGCAGCGCGCAGCTATGGCTTGACCGTCGATCGCTGGGTCGACGAACGCCTCGATCCCGAACGCTCCACGCAAGCCGCCATCCGCTACCTGAGCGACCTGTATCGACGCTTCGGCAGCTGGGAGCTGGCGATGGCCTCCTACAACATGGGCTACGGCGGACTATCGCGCGCCGTGCGCAAGTTCAATACCAACAACTTCTGGGAGCTGGCGCGCTACGAGGCCGGCATTCCCTGGGAGACGACGCTCTACGTGCCCAAGATCCTGGCCACGGCGCTGGTGATGAACAACCGCCGCGCCTTCGGCCTCGACGGGATCTCGGCGGACCCGGCGCAGAGCTTCGACACCGTGGTGGTCGGACCGTCGGTGCCGCTGACCGAGATCGCGCGTGCAGTCTCGGTCGCCCCGGCCGTGATCGAGGGCCTGAATCCGCAATTTTTGGCTGGTCGCACCCCGCCGGTAGCGCCCGGGGCGCCACGCGGCAGCTACCGCGTACGCGTGCCGGCCGGCAGCGGCGGCAACTGGACCAGCGCTCGCGTATCGAGCGACGACGGACTGGAGCCGTACGTCGTCAGGGCGGGTGAAACGGTGGAGCGCATCGCCCGCGCACGCGGCACGAGCGAGCGTGAGCTGCGCGAACGCAATCGCGTGGCGGCCGACGAGGTGCTTGCCCCCGGCAGCGTGCTGCTCGTGCCGCGCAGCGCTCGCCGACCGGAGCCTGATCCCACGACCGACTCGGAAGTGGTGGTGGTGCCGGCACGGCCAGTCGACTACCCCGCGCGCAAGCGCGTCTTCTATCGCGTGGTTTCGGGCGACACCGTCGCTGGCGTCGCCCGCGCCTTCAAGCTCCCGGTCGAGCAGCTCGCGGATTGGAACGCGCTCGACGCGCAGGCCCGGCTCGAGCCGGGCATGAGCCTGCAGGTGTTCGTGACCAAGGATCATGACCTGTCCAAGGTGCTGCATGTTCCCGAGGCGCACGCGCGCGTGCTGGTGGCCGGCACCCCCGAGTTTTGCGCCTATTTCGAGGGCCAGAACGGCAAGAACCGGCTGGTGATCGCCGCGCGCGACGGCGACACCCTGACCAGTATCGGCAAACGCTACGGCATGACGGTCGGCCAGATGGAGCGCGTCAACCGCCGCGGTCGCAGCGACCAAATCGCCGTTGGCGATCGCGTGGTGGTGTACACCGAGCGCGCCAACCCTGCGCCTGGCGACGCGCTGCTCAGCTCACCCAACTAGCCGCGTCGCGCCCCAGCGGAATCAACAGGGAGGCGGGGAGCCGGGGAGCCCTGAATTTTGGGGTTCGAGCGAGACGGATCCGCACGGAAACCCAGGCAGCCATTCAGCGCAAATTCATTCACGTTTCATTGTCGCAAATGCGACATGCGACGCTCCAGCAGCACAGCGCCTCGCGAGCGCGTTCATGCCTTCGTGTCGTTGCGTCCAGCGCCGCACGGCTCGCACCATAAAAAAACTCCCCGCCTCCCCGCCTCCTTGTTTCTCTATCCGCCGCCGCCGCTGCGTTCAAGCCAAAAGCTGCGGCGTGTAGCGCATGCTGCCGCGCGCACTGTGACCGGGGGCGAGCACGATGGTGCCGTTGCCCTGAACGCCACGAGCCTCGAGGTTGAAGGCGTCGTTGACGTTGGAAACCGTCTCCACACAGAAGAAGTCCTGGCCCGCCGGCACGTAGACGACCATCACGCCGAAGATCGGCTCCGCCTCGATCTCGAGCGCCATGCCCTTCTCCGGCCACTCCAGGCGAGCCTTACCGCCGAACTGCCCGAAGCAGCCGTCCATTTCTGCCAAGGGCGACAGCTCTCGCGGCGAGCTGAAATTCCAGGCCTCCGGCACCGGCTCGCTCCACTCGGGTAGCAGGTACTGGCTGCCGACCCAGCGCACCGGCGCCAGCGCGCTCAGCCGCACCCGCTCGGTGCGATCGTAATAAGGGTGCATGCCGAAACCGCATGGCATGGGCTCGCTGCTGTCGTTGACGAGCTCGAGCTCGACCGTGAGCGCCTCCGGTGACAGGACGAAGCGCTGCCGAGCGGTGTACGCCCAGGGAAAGTCTGCGCCCGGGTAGTGACACACGAGCTCGGCTGCGTGCGGGCTCTGCGCAGCGACCTGCGACGGGCGCTGCCAGACGTGGCCATGAATGGGGTGGTCCGGCGGCATGTTGGCCGCGAGCTCGACCTCGCGTCCACCGAACGTGAAGCGCCCGTCCTTCACCCGATTGGAGAACGGGAACAGCGGAAAGCTGGCCAGCTCGCGCGCGTCGTTTTCGGGTAGCGCGCGAGCCGTGGCGCGCCGCATCAGCTCGACGCGGCGCCCGGCTCGCTGCCAGGTAAAGCCGGCGATCGAGCCGCCCAGGCTCGGCCACAGCTCGAGCTCCAAGTCACCTGAGCGAAGCAGAACGGCGTCATCGGGTCGGGTCGGCGCAGACACGGCCCAAAAGGTTCCAGCTTGCGAGGCCGGTGTCCACCGTGTTTGGGCCACGAGCCCCGAATGCCGCGCGACAAGCGCGAGGTTTTTTCTCGGACTCGCGGCTGGGGCGTGCGAAAAGGGGGCATGAACAGCGGCAAACCCAGGCTTTCGGCGATCGTCCTGGCGGCCGGCAAAGGCACGCGCATGAAGAGCCAGCTGCCCAAGGTGCTGCACCAGCTCTGCGGCTG
>DATDEV010000710.1:0-7912 GCA_036522995.1 Polyangiaceae bacterium | reverse complement strand
CGTTGTGCGCTGCTGTTTCGGGGGGCGGGCGGCGGGGCGGTTTGGCCTGGGGCCGGTACGGAAGCTTCTGCGAGGCGGGCTGCGGCTTGGCAGCCAAGGGCCAGCTGGGGTGAGTCAGTGCGGGACGCGCGCGATGGCCAGGTGCAGGTGGTCGCGGTGGTCGGCGTTGCTGTCGGGCGTGAGGAGCTCTTGGAAGACGCGCAGTTGGGCCATGCGGCAGGCGAGGCGATTGAGGACGGGGGCTTCGCTGGCGCAGCCGTTGGGCAGCCCTTTGGCGAAGTCGCGCGCGACGACGTAGCTGCGGCCGTCGGCGGTCACTTCGTGCACGTCGAGAGCAAGTCCGTAAGCGTGCAGGCTGAGCCGTCCCACGCGCGCCATGCGATACGAGTAGGCCCCCGAGAAGCGCACAGCGCTGATGCCGAGTCCCCGCAGCTCGGGCGCCACGCGCGCCAGGGCGAGCGCCAGCCGGCAATCGGAGATCATGGGGCCGCCACCGAGCGTCCAGTAGCGCACCCCACCGAGCGGCCCTTCGAGCGCGATCGGGGTGTCGACGCCGCGCTTGTCGTTGACGGCCTGAAAGGCGACTCCGGTTTCGCGCAGGCGCTCCACGCAGCTGTCGCCGGCCGGAAATTCGGCGGCGATCAGCGCCGGATCGAACGGTCGGGGGCGGCCATCGGCGTAGGTCGGGACTCCCGGCGCGGCGGCGAAGCGCAGCGGCGAGGGCGTGATCGGCCGGGGCGGAACGCCGCGCGGTTTGGCTGGCGGCGCGGCCTTGCTAGTCGGTGCTGCGACGCTCGCGGCCTTGGCAGGCAAGGTTTTGGGCGGAAAGCTGTACTGCTTTTCGGCCGGCAGCACCCAACCCGCGGCCCAGCCGGGAGCGGGCGTCTGCGCGTTGCGCGCGTCGTGGGCGCAGCCGGCGAGCTGACTGCCGAGCAGCGAAAGCACGAGCAGGTTCTTCGCGGCCGTCATGCACCACGAATTTTGGCAACCCGGCGCCGCAACAGCCAACAAACTGACTTGTATAAGCGCGCCGCGCTCAGCTCGGTGCGAGCTTCTTCACCAAGTCGGCGGCTTCGTCGCGAGCGATCCCGAGCGCGTCGGCCGTCTCCATCAGCAGCTCGCGCTCGCTGGTGCGGATGATGCCGTCGGCGGCCGTTACCTGAATCGCGAGCGACAGCGCCACCTTGCGCGCCGGAGGATCGGGTAAGCGCTCCTTGACGGCGCTGAGGCGTGCCTCCCGACTGCTGCTCGTCAGCTCGTGCTGCGCGCGCTCGAGCAAGTCCTCGACCGCGGTCATCGTGAGTCGCCCCGAGGTGAGCGATTCGACACTCTTCAAGAAGTGCGCGCGCTCCACGTCACTGAAGTCGCCATCGGCCGACGCCGCTAGAAACATCAGCTCGACCAAGGCCTCGAGCTTGGCATCCGGTATTCCGATCACCGCGCGCGCATCTATCCCGCTCATGAGGCGCGAGTATAGACTCGCTAGTCGTCGCTCGTCGAGTCGCTGTCCGGCTCCGTGCTCGCCCCGGCATTGGCCAAGAACGCGTCGCGGGTGAGCTGGCGAATCAGCTCGGTGGCGTAGCCGCCGGCCGGCAAGATGAAAGTCAGGCGCAGCGCCGTATCGCCATCGGCCTCGACCTTCAGCTCCGACAGTGGCGCGAACAAGTCCCGTCGCGTGCCAGGCGCCAGGCGACCGAGCGTGGCGAGCGCCGCTTCGTCGAGACCCAGCTCTGCCTGGACGCGCTGCTCGAGCTCGAGCGCATCCGCCGACGCTGGCCGCAGCTTGGGGCCGAACATGGGCCCTGTGAGATGCAGGTCGCGCGCCGCGTAGCGCGGCTGCTCCTTCGCCAGATCGTCGACGCGAAACATCGCGCCCGCACCTTCGAGCCGCACCACTTCGCCGAGCATCAACTGCTCCAGGCCGAGCGCCAGTCGCGCGCTGGTGTAGCGATTGAACACCTCCGACTGCAGCACGCTCGGAAATAGCTTTTGCTCGAAGCGATTGCGGCCCCGCGCTCCGCGCGCCACCCAGCGCAGCGCATCCTCCAGGTTGCGCCCGCCATGGCCGAAACGCTGTGCCCCGAAATAGTTTGGCAGCCCGCGCTCGGCGAGCCGCGCGACGACAGCCTGCGCGCGCTCGAGCGCGCCTTCGCCGACGCCCACCAGCCGCAGCGTGAAGCGATTGCCCAGCAGATGCCCGGTGCGCAGCTTGTTGTCGTGCCGCGTCACGGCCACGATCTGCGCGCCCTCGCCCAGATCCAGCTCGGGCGTGACGACCGTTTTGCTGAATACCGACAGCCACTGCGTGGTGACGGCATGCTTGTCCTTGAGCCCGGCATAGCCGATCTCGCGCTCGTTCACGCCGCAGGCGCGCGCCAGCCGCCGCACCAGATCCGGCGTCGTGAGCCGGCGCTTGCGCGCCTGCACGTACTGGTGCTCACCCTTGCCGCTGGCCGGGTAGGCCGGCAGCTCGTCGACCTGAAAGTCCTCCGGCTCGGGCCCCACGCGGCCGCCCACCGGTAAAAGGTCAGAGCAAAACACCGGCGGCGCGTGCGGCGTGCGCGCTTCAGCGATGTCCAATGAGATCCTCGATCGCCTTCAGCAGGTCGTCGCTGGCGCTGACGGCATCGCTCACGTCCAGATCCTGAATGCCCAAGATGAGCAGCTCGGGCTCGGACCCCATGGCTTCGGCCGCCAGCGCGTACACTTCGGGCGGCGGAGGCGGGACGCTATCGGCTGGCACGGCCGTCTTATGCCCGCCCTGACAGTCGATGACCAGCGACGCGACGTTGTCCGGGCCGCCCCGTTCGTTGGCCAGCTCGATCAGGCGCGTCACCGCCGCGTCGGCTGACCCGCCGCCGCTCAACACCACCGCCATCTCTGCGGCCGGCACGGGTCCGCTCAGGCCGTCCGAGCAGAGCAGGTAGCGATCACCCTCCACCACCGAGAACGAGCGCACGCTCACGCGCAGCTGCCCATCCAGGCCGATGGCGCGCGTCACGATGTTCTTCGGCAGGCGCAGCAGCATGTCCTCATCGAGCTCGGGGCGCTGCTCGATCACGTCGGTGATGAGCGAATGATCCTGCGTCAAGAGCTCGAAGTCACCGTCGCGCATGCGATAGCAACGGCTGTCACCCACGTGCGCCACGTGCATCAACCCCGAGCGCGGCGAGAAGCAGCAAGCCACCACCGTGGTGCCCATGCCGCGATGCTTGGGCGACGTGCGCGCGATCTCCACCACGTCGCGATTGGCCTTGTGCACGGCCGAAGACAGGCGCTTGGCGCCGTTGGCCATGCCCAGCCGATTGAACTCCGGCAGCTCGTGCGTGGCGCGGATGGTGGCGCCAAAGTAATTCTCCATCGAGCGCGCCGCCAAGGCGCTGGCCACCTCGCCGGCGTTGTGGCCGCCCGCGCCGTCGGCGACGACGAACAGCCCCAGATCCTCGCGCACCAGCACCACGTCCTCGTTGTGCTGGCGGCGCTTACCGATGTCAGTACGGCCGGCCGCCTTCAAGCTGAGCGCCTGGTTGGCGATAGCGGTGGCAGGGGCAGGGCTAGGCGGGGCTTTCGCTCCGTTCATGAGTAAGGGAGGGATTGTCGCAGCGCTCGCGCCCCTTGAAAAGACGCCACGTGCCAGTAGGCGGGTGTCGCAGCGATAGTCCGTGGAAAACGCCCCGTGACGGCCCACACAAAGTCTGGGCACAATCGCCATATGGGCCCTACCCGGCCGCCGACGGCATTGGTGCTTTCCGGGGGAGGCATGCGCGGCGCGTACGAGGTGGGCGTGGTGTCCGGCATCATGGAGGTGCTCGACGCCGAGCCGGACAGCCCGGCGCCGTTCGACATTTTCGCCGGCACCTCGGTGGGCGCCATCAACGCCGCCTATTTTGCGGCCAACGCCGACGCCCACGACCACCGTGTCGAGCGCCTGGTCGACACCTGGCAGAGCCTGCGCCTCGACGATCACGCGCGCGTGCGCCCGCTCGGCCTCGCGCCGCTGCCCGATGCGTTTCGGCGCTGGGCCAAGAGCAGCGTGCTCGGTAAGTCGCTGCTCGACACGCGCGCGGTGGAGGTGCTGGTGCGCCGCACCGTCGACTGGGAGCGGCTGCACCGCAACGTCGATGCGGGCATCGTGCGCGCCATGATGGTCGCGGCGCTGCACGTCGTCTCCGGCCGCACCACCGTGTTCACCGAAGGCGCGCCCGGCGTGCGCATCGAGAACACACGCGACGAGCGGCGCGTGACGGCCTTCGAGCGCATCACGGCCGACCACGTGCTCGCCTCCGCCGCGATTCCGTTGCTCTTTCCTACGCGCAAGCTGGGCGACCATTACTATTGCGACGGCGGCCTGCGCTTCAATACGCCGATCGCCCCCGCCATCCGGGCCGGCGCCGAGCGGCTGATGGTCATCTCCGTGCGCCACGAGCGCACGGCGCGCGAGGTGGCGGCGGTGGAAGCGGCCGACCACGCCGAAATGCGCGACCTCAGCCCCATCTTCCTGGTGGGCAAGCTGCTGAACGCGCTGCTCCTGGACCCCGTGCAATACGATTTGCAGGTGCTGGATCGCGTCAATCAGATGATGGAGGTGCTCGAAGAGACCCTGTCGCCCGAAGATCTCGAACGCTTCCATCGCGTCTGGGTCAGGCACCGCGGCATGTCGTACCGGCGCCTGAAGACACTGGTTTTCACGCCGTCACGCGATCTGGGGCGCCTCGCCGCGGAGTACATTCGCAAGTCGCTGAAGCTGAAGGAATTGAAGCCGATCGCGCGCTACTTGCTCGAGCGAGCTTCGAGAGACGCGCCGGAAGCGGAAGCCGATTGGGCCTCGTATATGCTGTTCGACGGCGGATTCGCCCACGAGCTGATCGAAATCGGCCGAGCCGACGCGCGCGCCCAGGCAGCGAAGATCAATGACTTCTTCGCCTAGGGCTGCCGCGAGCGTGAATACGGAGCTCGAGGTGCTCGTCCATGCTGCAGCGCTGGTGGACGGAGTATAAGGCTAGACGGCTCAGTGAGTGAGGAGGGTTCCTTGAAGGCAGCAGCTCATAGTGTGGTGATGGCGGTGGTGATGGCCTTGGGGGCGGTGGCGTGCAGCAAGCACGACGGAGGCTCAAAGGCTACCGGGGGCATGGCGGGGGCGGCAGTGGCCATGGGCGGCTCCGCGGGCAGCGCCAGCGGAGGTGCCTCCGGCGGTGCTACGGGCGGCAGCGCCAGCGGCGCGGCACAGGGGGGAAAGCCGAACAATGGCCCCGCCATCACCTCGGCTCCTGCAGCTTGGGAGCCACCCGCCGACTGTGGAGGCATCGGCAACCTGTGCCCGAACTTGAGCGGCTGCGCAGCGCGCTCCACCTGCCAGCTCGAGGGCAACGTCTGCATTCCAGCGCTGGTGCCGGGCGCTACTGCTCTGCCGAGCAAGAGCATGGAGCGGCCTTACTGCGCGGCCTACACGTGCATGACCTTCGAAGAGGCATCCTGCTTTTGCAGCGGCGAGGCAGGCAAAACAGAACCACGCTGCCAGAGCCCAGGCGCGCTGGCCGGGCTGTGCCAGGGAACGAAGGGGTCTTGCGACGCGGACCGTCCGTGCTGCGACGGCGTGAGCTGCGTGAGCCACGGCACCTTCTCCGCTTGCGAAAAGACGTGCAGCGCCGACACGGATTGTGAGACTGGCTGCTGCACGGATCTGTTCGACACGGGCACCAAGATCTGCGCGGTCAAGGCGGAATGTGACAATCCCTGCAAGAAGCGCGGTGAAGCGTGCGATCCGGGCAGCGCGACGATGGCCAATAACTGCTGTCGCGGTTCGTGCCTCGATTCGGAGAACCCTGATTGGGCTGGCTGCCGCCCCTACTGCACGACCAACGCCGACTGCCCGGACACCGGCTGCTGCCTACCCTTTTCCAACACCAACAATGGCTTTTGCACCGAAGCCATCTATTGCATGTGCTCGGCGCTGGACGAGCCCTGCGGTCCCGGCAATCCGAATTGCTGTGACGGGGGCGTATGTGCCGGCACGACGGCGGAAACCGTGAAATGCCTCCAGCAGTGCACGCAGCCAACCGACTGCGCCAGCGGTTGCTGCGCACCGCTCAAAGACAGCACTACTTCGGTCTGCGAGCCGCCGGAGTATTGCCCCTAGTGCGCCCGGATTCGCGCTAAGTGAGCTGCGCTTTGGCGACCAGCTCCGAGCAACGAGGCCCACGACCGAAGCGAGGCTGCGCTTCGCTCGCGCTGCTGCCGCTGCTGCTGGCGGCGGTGGGCCTGTGCTTTGCTTGGATCGCGTGGGGCCTGTCGTGGTGGAGTGGCGCTTTGGCTCTGGGCTTGTCGCTGCTGATGTTGGGGCTGCTCGTGCTGAATTTGCAGCGCGGGGCCGCTCATCGACTGCTGGCCGCGGGCGCGCTGTTGGTGCTCGGGCCATGGCTCGCACGAATCGCGCTGGTCAGCGGCTCCGAACAGACGCGCCTGACGACTCTGCCGGAAGATTCGGGGCCACGCTTGCTGAGTCGGCTGTATCCAGAAACGGACGGCACGCTCGTGGCGGCCGGCGTGCTGCGTCTCAGCGGCGGCTTGCGCGACCCGGAGGCGAGTAGCCTCGGCAGCATCCTGAGGCAGGCGTATGAGCGAACGGAGCCGAGCGCGGCGATGTCGCCGACTCCCGCCATCGCGACCTACTTGGGTCTGCAAAGTGCGAAAGCCTTCGACACGATCGTGATCCGTCCGCCGGAGCAACGCGTCGCGGCCGACGGCGCCGTCGTGTTCTTGCATGGCTATGCCGGCAATTTTTACGTTTATTGCTGGGAGCTGGCGCAAGCCGCTGCGCTCGCGAACCTGGTCACGCTGTGTCCTTCCACGGGGGCTTCGGGAGCGTGGTGGGAGCCGAGCGGCGAAGAGACGCTGCTGGCCACGCTCGACTATGCGCACGCGATCGGCATGAACCGCGTCTACCTGTCGGGGCTGTCGAACGGCGCCGCTGGCGCCAGCGTGCTCGCGCTGAAGCATCGGGAAAGGCTGGCGGGGCTGGTGCTCATTTCCGGCATGCGCGCGGACCGAGCGCCGGCGCTGCCGGTGCTCGTCGTGCAAGGCGCGGCCGACCGGATGATGTCGGCTGCGCTGGCGCGGGCCTACGCGGGGCGCGCCAGCAACGTGAAGTACCAGGAGCTGCCGGGCGGTCACCTCATCTTCTTGAGTGACTACCAAAAGGTTCGGCCCATGATCGCGCGGTTCCTGCTCGAGCTCGAAAAGCGCGCCACGCTCCTGCCCGGCCGACGTTGATCAGCGCACGGCTCATGTTCCCGTCGCGATGCCAACCAAGGCTTCGCTGGCGTGCCACGACGCGCTCCGGCGCTCGGCGTTGCGCGCGCGCTCCGGCACGTCGATCGGTTCGAGGCCGGGTCCGAAAAAGCAGCCGCTACTGCCCTGCGCGCCGGCTTCGCGAGCCAACGCGACGGGCGTAAACGCTGCTTTCGCGGTCGATTGGAAGCCTGACTGCCAGAGGCGCCAACCAGCGCAGCAGCCACGGCAGGCCGCGAGCGTTCACGAAGCACGACGAGCGCGTCACCCCTGGAAAGACGCAGCTAACCTCGATTCGCGAAAGGAAAGGGGAGCTGTTCTGCACTCCCAGAACGAGGTGCTTCAAAGCCGACGTGACCTGCGCACTGAGCTCGATCGAAGAACTACCTCCTCCTATTCGTTCCGACATGTCGCGCAGAAGTGCACTGATCACCACCTTTGCTCATGTCTAACCCGTCAGGGAGTGCACTGTGCGCCTAGCATTGTGACGTGTGTGAACTATAGAGCTCGCCGGGGGCGCCGTATGGCAGGGTGACGCGCTATGTTTCGGAGCGCCGCTCACCCGGTGCTCTTGTCCCGGCATCGTCGCTCGGCTAAATCGATCTACTGCTTAACGGAGGCACTG
>DATDEV010000709.1:0-2503 GCA_036522995.1 Polyangiaceae bacterium | reverse complement strand
ATGGCAGCTTCAACCAGCTGCACATCCGCGCCATCACTCAGGCCATCTGCGAGCATCGCTCCGCGGCGGGGGTGTCCGGCCCGCTATTCTTGGGCAAGGATACGCATGCTGCCTCGGGACCGGCCGAGCAAAGCGCGCTCGAGGTGCTGGCTGCCAATGGCGTCGAGGTCTTGTGGCAGGACCGTTTCACGCCCACGCCCGCCATCTCGCACGCCATTTTGAGCCACAACCGCGGCAAGCCTGCTCGCCTCGCCGACGGCATCGTGGTCACCCCGTCGCACAACCCGCCGCGTGACGGCGGCTTCAAATACAATCCACCCCACGGTGGTCCCGCCGACACCGACGTGACCGATTGGGTGCAGGCGCGCGCCAACGCCCTGATCAAGGCCAAGGGCGCCGGCATCAAGAGCCTGCCGTTCGAGAGCGCCCGCAAGGCCGCTACGACCAAGCAGCACGACTACGTCTCGGCCTACGTCGCGGACCTGGGCAACGTCGTGGACCTGGACGCCATTCAAGCCACGCGGCTGAAGCTGGGAGCGGATCCGCTGGGCGGAGCGAGCGTCGACTACTGGGAACGTATCGCCGACGACTACGACCTCGATCTCACGGTCGTGAACACCAAGACCGACCCCACGTTTTCGTTCATGAGCGTCGACCATGACGGCAAGATCCGCATGGATTGCTCCAGCCCCTACGCCATGGCCAAGCTTGTCGAGCTCCGCTCGGAGTATCAAGTGGCGTTCGGCAACGATCCCGACGCCGATCGCCACGGCATCGTCACGCCAAGCGCGGGCCTGCTCAATCCCAACCACTACCTGGCCGTAGCCATCCAGTACCTGCTCACCCACCGCAAAGGCTGGAAGAAGACCACCCGGATTGGCAAGACGCTGGTCAGCAGCCTGCTCATCGACCGCGTCACCAAGGACCTGGGGCGCGAGCTGAGCGAGGTGCCGGTCGGCTTCAAATGGTTCGTCCCGGGGCTCCTCGACGGCAGCTTCTGCTTCGGCGGTGAAGAGAGCGCTGGCGCGAGCTTCTTGCGCCACGACGGCAGCGTGTGGTCGACGGACAAGGACGGCATCATCCTCGCCCTGCTCGCGGCCGAGATCACCGCAGTCACCGGGCAGGACCCGGGTCAGCACTACACCGAGCTCACGAGCCGGCTCGGCACGCCGCACTACACGCGCATCGACGCGCCCGCGTCGCCCGCCGAGAAGGCCCGGTTGAAGAAGCTGTCGCCGAGCGCCGTGACCGCCTCGGAGCTAGCGGGCGAAGCCATCACCGACAAGCTGACGGAGGCGCCGGGCAATGGCGCCAGCATCGGCGGTCTCAAGGTCACGACCCAGAACGGCTGGTTCGCCGCCCGGCCGTCGGGCACCGAGAACGTTTACAAGATCTACGCCGAGAGCTTTCTGGGCGCCGAGCACCTGGCGCGCCTGGTCGAGGAAGCCAAGGCCCTGGTGGCCAAGGCCCTGGCCGGCTAGGCGACGCTTCGGCTGAAGACGATGTCGACCGGGCCGTGGGCCGCTATGCTTCTGGCCCGTGAGCCCGAAGAAGCGCCCCGCCCCTGCTGCGTCCGCCGCGTCTCATGCGACGATCGCGCCGACGCGGCGCGAAGAGGTGCTCGACGCAGGGCTGTCGCTGATCTCCGAGCATGGCGTGGCGGGCGCGTCGCTGCGCAAGCTGGCGGCCAGGCTCGGCATGAGCCAGCCCAGCCTCTACCACTACTTCGACAGCAAAGACGCGCTGGTGCAGCAAATCATCGAGCACTGCGCGAGTCGCATGCTGGAGGCAGGGCTGCACGTCGGCTTCCCGCGCAGCATCGAGGACGTGCCGCGCTTTGCACGCGACACCGCGCTGGCACTGTGGGCGACCGAGCAGCACCCGCGCTTCGTGCGCTTCCTGTTCGTGGTCGCGATCGAGAGCCCAGAGCACCGGCGACGCATCCAAAGAGTGTTCGAGGAGCGGCTCTATCCGGGCTTCGGCTTTCTGGCGGACGCGTTCGGGCGCGACCCTGCCGAGCGTGAAGATCTGCGCCTGATCGTGCGCACCATCGTCTACGCCATGGGGCTGGCGCTGATGGAGGAGCGGGCGCTGTTCGGCGCCGACCAGCCGAGCCGCGAGCTCCTCCATCTCGGTGAGTTCGTAGTGCGGGCGAGCGAGCGACTGCTCGCGACGCGCGCCTCAGCGGGTCCGATTGCGGCGCCGCTCGAGCCAACCGAGCCCGAGCAGTAGCGAAGCTGCCAAGCCGAGCAGGCTGGCCCGCTCGCTACCGGGCTCGCCGATGGTGCAGCCGCCTTCGTCCTCGACCGGCGTGGCGGGCGGCGTGGCGGGCGGCGTGGTCGTGCCCGTGCCGCCGGTCCCAGGCGTGCCGCCGGTCCCAGGCGTGCCGCCGGTCCCAGGCGTGCCGCCGGTCCCAGGCGTGCCGCCAGCAACGGGGGCGCCGCCGCTGCTGCTGCCGCCGGCGACACCGCCGGTGCCGCCGGTCGCTACGCCGCCAGCGCCG
>DATDEV010000708.1:0-7139 GCA_036522995.1 Polyangiaceae bacterium | reverse complement strand
AAGCCGCAGGTCGCGCACACGACTGCGGCGGGAACCTCCGACAGCTCCAGCGCGCCCTCGTCGACCTCGAGCTCGGGCCGCGAAGGGACTCGCGGAACGGGTGTCCGGAGCGCTCCCATGCTCACCTCAGTAGCACGCGCGACCCTTTCAGCAACGCGGTGCGTCTCAATGCAGCGTCTGGCCCGCGCTCGTTTTGGTCCGCGGCGCGCTGGGCTCGGCGGCTTTCTCGCGCGTATCCAGCAAGAATTCCGGCAGTTTGTCGAGGCTGCCGCCCAGTCGCGCCGCCATCGCGCTCGCGATGAGTGAGATCGCGCCGCTCACGAACAAGCCATAGCGAAAATGAAGCTCGAGCGGGGTCAGGCCGCGGCGCGGTGGAATGACGAGCAGCATCATCACCTCGGTCAGAGTCATCATCGCGAACAGCACGGCGATGACGCGCACGCCTCGTAAGCGCGAGATGGTCCGCCGCGTCATCACCAGCGGGATCAGCACCAACCAAGCGGTGACCCCGCCCCATAGCCAGCCGGCGCGCCCGCGGGCGAGATCGAACGCACTGTAAACGACCTGCTCGGGGGCGCGGAGCTCCACCCACGGCAGGAAGAACGCGCCCAGGCCCAGCACCGACAGCACCACCATCGCGCCGCGCCCTCGGCCCAGGTAGCGCGTCGGCAGGGGTTGGTCTTCGGGCAGGGTGAGCTGCCCGGCTTCGGCCTCGTCCTCGAGCGCGTCGAGCGACGGGGGCAGCTGGCTCATGGCGACCAGCGCGATGTCGCACTCCGGGCATGAGCGGGCCTCGTCGCTCGTGAAGAGCTTTCGGCAGAACGGGCACGCCTGCAGCGCAGCCATCGCGACAGGATACCCGAGCCGCATCTTCGGGTCCGACAGCTCGGCCCCCCCGAAAGTTTCCTTCCGACCGAGGTCTCAATATAACGCAGTGCGTCAAGTCGGCGCGCCGCCGCGGATGGGCTAAGGTCGGCGCGGCACCTTGCGGACCGATTTCGTCGAGCAGCGCGATCGCATCGCCGCCCTGGTAGGGCTCGATACGGGGGCCCCGCGCCTCGAGGAGGCGCTCACCCACCCGAGCTTCTCCAACGAACGCCGCGACCTGCCCGACAACCAGCGGCTCGAGTTCCTGGGTGATGCGGTGCTGGGCTTTTGCATCGGCGAGCTGCTCTTCATGCGCGAGCCGGATGCCAACGAGGGCACGCTCACGCGCCTCCGCGCTCAGCTGGTGAGCGCCGAAGCGCTGGCCAACTGGGGTAGGCGGCACGAGCTGGCACGCGCGCTGCGGATGGGGCGCGGCGCCGAAGCAGCCGGGCTTTCCGATGCCACCAACGTGCTCGCCGACGCGGTCGAGGCGCTCGTGGCGGCCGTGTTCCTGGAGCAAGGGCTCGACGCGGCTCGCAAGCTGTGTCGGGCGATCGCCGAGCCCGCGCTGTCGGAGGCGCGGCCCGAGCTCGATCCCAAGAGCGAGCTGCAAGAGCGACTGCAGGCCCAGACGGGCCTCGCCCCGAGCTACGAGCTGGTCGAGATGGGCGGTCCGGCTCACGATCGCTGGTTCCGCGTCGAGGTGCGCCACCAGGGGCGCTTGCTCGGCGAGGGACGAGGCAAATCCAAGCGCGCTGCGGAGCGCGCTGCCGCCGCTGTTGCGCTCAGCGCGCCGCCGGCCGAGGAAAGCCCATGATCGCGCCCGGCCGCCGGCGCTGGCTGCAGCTAGCCGGGCTCGCAGCGCTGGGCTTCGCGAGCGAGGCGCAGGCCGGCAGCTATTTGAGCCGCTGCGCGATGCTGACCGCCCAGGCCAGCCGAGAGTCGGAGTACTTGCGCGCGCGCTTGAACGACAAGGACCTGGCCGAGCTGGTCCATGCCGTGGCTGTCGCACGGCTCAACGCCGCCTCGCGCATGAACGTCCCCAAGGAGGTCGTGCTGGCCCACCCGCACCTCCTGCTGATGCTGGAAAACTACGAGCGCTCCGCGGACTCCGCGGTCGAAGGTCACTCGGACCGCTTTCTGGTCTATCAACAGCGCGCCCGCGACGAGGAGCAGATCCTGCGCGGCGTTCTCAAGCAGCTCGGCTGGGCACTGCCCGAGTACTAAAACGCGCGCGATTTCCGATGAAGCGACTCCCCAATCGAACCGGAATGCTGCTGCTGCTCGCCAGCGTGCCCGCTTGGGCGGCCGACGCAGCGCCCCCCGTGGTCAAGGTCGGTCGCGAAGCGGCAGACGCCGCCGCCGTGGCGCGAGCGCTCGGCCGTGTGCCGGCTTTTCAGCTCAGCGCGCTCGGAACGGATGACGCCAGTCGTCGCCGTGCGGTCGTCGAGCGCCTGCTGGTGCCCGAGCTGCAGGGCGCCGCTGAAGCTCGGGCGCGTGGGCTCGACCAGCGACTGCGCTTCGCCGATCGCGAGCGTGAGCTGCTCGCTCGCGCCATGGAAGCCGAGCTCGCGCGCGAGACGGCGCGTGCCGCAGCGGTGACGGACGCCGACGTGCAGAGCTATTTCGAGCAGCACCGCGATCGCTTCGAGACCCCACGGCGCATCCGCATCTGGCGCATTCAAGTGGCAGACGAAGCGCTGGCCTCGAAGATTATCGAGGCCGCCAAGGGGCCCGGCGGTCCGAAGCGCTGGGGCGACTTTGCCCGGGAAAACTCGCTGGATACCGCCACCAAGCTGCGCGACGGCGATCTCGGTTTCGTGCGTCCCGACGGCAGCACCGAGACTCCGCGCGTGCGCGTCGATCCGGCGCTGTTCGCTGCGGTCGACAAGCTGCGCGACGGCGAGCTGGCTCCCGCCCCGCTGCCGCTACACGGCGGCTACGCGGTGGTCTGGCGCCGGGGCAGCCTCCCGGCCATCAGCCGCACCGCCCAGCAGGAAGGTCCAGCCATCCGCACCCTGCTCACGCGCGAGCGCGCGGAAGCGGGGCGAGCCACGCTGCTCGAGTCACTGCGCAAGGGCTCGCTGTCGGCGCTCGACACCCAGCTGCTCGAAACCCTGCCCGACGCGCTGTTCGCCAGCCCCGATGCTGCGCGCGCGCTGCCAGCGCTGCCGGACCCCACTCCCGCAGCAGCGGGCGCCGAAACTCCCAAGCCCGGCGACCGCGGCACACGCTAGCGGCAGCGGAAAGCGTCCCTAGACGCCCGACTCAGGCGACGCCGAGCGCCGCGTTTGGAGCCTCGCGAGCTTCGCCAGCCTCGGGCGCTTCGGCCACTCGCAGCTCCGTCGCCGGAAAGCCCGAGGTTTTGAGGCGGCGGCGAGCCACCTGCAGAGCGCGCGCGCTCTCGTCGATCGAGAGCGCAGCCCGACCCAGCTTGCGCGCCGCGTTGGCCGTCGTACCGCTACCGGCGTAGGCGTCGAGCACCCAATCACCCGGCATGGTGCAGCTCTCGATCAAGCGCGTCATCAGCGCTTCGGGCTTCTGCGTCGGGTAGCCGGTGCGCTCCTTTGCGACCGGCGCCACGATGCCGATTTCCCACACGTCGCCGAGCGGCGCGCCGGGTGTCGCCTCGGCCGTGACGCTCGAGCGCGTGCGCCGACCGCTGTCGTCGGTCACCGCACGTTGCTTCTTGGTGCCCCAGGTTGCCAGCGTCGACGCCGCCAAAGGCTCGTAAAGTTGCTGAAAACGCGGGCGAACGCGCGCGTTTTTGACGTAGCGCAGCAGCACGTCGTGCATGCGCTGAAAGTTGGGGGTCTTGGCTGGCCAGCGCCGGTAGCGCCAGATGATTTCGCTGGCGAAGCAGTCGCGACCGAAGATGCGATCGCACAGCACCTTCAAATAGTGACTGGTTTTGGGATCGACGTGCAGCACCAGGCAGCCGTCGTCCAGCAGCAGGTCGCGCGCCGCTGCGATGCGCGGCTCGAGCGAGGCCAGGTAGTCTTCCAGCGAGTCCCAGCGGTCGTCGAAGGCAGGCTTGAGGGTGCGCACGATCTGACCCTGCTTGCCGCGCGTGCGCTCGACCAGCGCATGCTCGCGACCGGTCAGAAACGGCGGATCCAGGTAGGCCAGGGCGAAGCGGGTCGGCTCCGCCTGCAGCAGGCGCAGCGCGCTCAGGTTGTCGCCAGCCAAAAGGACGCAGTCGGGGTCGCCTCGGCGGACCAGCGAAAGCTCGTCCCGGGCGGCCGGGGGGGCCGAGCGGGGGGCAGAAACAACGCGGTTTTTCAGGGCCAACGGGCGCTCGGGCATGCTCGTTCGAAATGGTAGCGGGGCCGCCCTAGGCGCTTGCAACTTTCCGGTGTGGTTTGGCAGAGCCGGGGGCTGCTGTTAGCCTCCCCGCCCCGCGATGAACCGCATTTTCTCCGGTATGCAGCCGACCGGCGGCCTCCACATCGGTAACTACTATGGCGCGCTCAAGCAGTGGGTGGCGCTGGCGAACGAGCCCGACAACGAGACCATCTTCTGCGTGGTCGACGCCCACGCGGTCACGGTCGAGTACGAAGCCAAGCAATTGCCCGGTCGCGTCTTCGAAGCCGCCGCCGCCTACCTGGCCGGCGGCGTCGATCCGTCGCGGTCGATCGTGTTCGTGCAGAGCGACGTGAAGGAGCACATGGAGCTGGGCTGGTACCTGACCACGCTCACCATGATGGGCGAGCTGAACCGCATGACGCAGTTCAAGGAAAAGAGCGAGCAGCACAAGGAAAACAACAACGCGGGCCTGTTCACCTACCCGATCCTGATGGCCGCCGACGTGCTCTTGTACAAGGCCACTCTCATCCCGGTGGGTGAAGACCAGGTGCAGCACCTGGAGCTGGCGCGCGAGATTTGCCGGCGCTTCAACCATCGCTTTGGCCCGGTGTTTCCCGAGCCCAAGCCGCGTCTGTCGAAGGCGCCGCGCATCATGGGCCTCGACGGCAAGCAAAAGATGAGCAAGTCGCGCGGCAACACCATCGACCTCGAAGACGCGCCCAAGGTGATCGAGAAGAAGCTCAAGGGTGCCTTCACCGACCCGCTCAAGCTCCAGCTCGGTGACCCCGGTCGCCCCGAGCTTTGCAACATCTTCACCATCCACGGCGCCGCGTCCGCACCCGACGCGGTGGCGGTGATCGACCGCGACTGTCGCTCGGGCGCGCTCGGCTGCGGCGAGTGCAAGATGCGGCTGCGCGACGCCATCGTCAGCGATCTCACCCCACTGCAAGCACGCTACGCCGAGCTGCGCGCCAAGCCCTCGATCGTGACCGACGCGCTGGCCCAGGGCCGCGACAAGGCCCGCGCCATTGCGCAGCAGACCATGGGCGAAGTGCATCGCGCGATGGGCCTCACCACAGCGGCGCAGCCCAAGGCGCCAGCGTGAAGGAGCGGCCGCGTCGCGGCATGCTCGCGCTCCTGGCGCAAGCGCCGCTGGCCATAGGGCTCGGCGCTTTGGCCTGCCAGGGCGAGAGCAGCGACGTGGAGCCGGATCGCTTGGTCGCGACCTTCATCGAGCGCATGCAGCGCGTACACGGTGACCGCAAAATGGCGCGCGCCGCCTACGAGCTGCTTTGGAGCGACGCACGCCGGAACCTGGCCGAGCGCGCCAAGCGTGCCAGCGACGTCGCCGGCCGGGAGCTAGCGCCCGAAGAGATGCTCCCCCCGTCGCGCTTCAGCCTGCATCACAAGCCGCGGCGTTTCGACGCGCGCATCGACGCCGACTGGGCCGAGGTCACCGTGACCAGCGAGGACGGCGCCGTGGATCGCGTCAAATGCGTGCGCGAGGACGGCAACTGGCGCGTGGTGCTCGAGCTCCCTCCACTGCCTCCCATCGAACGGCGGTTGGACGGGGGCTTGTAGCGTGCGGGGGGGGCGGGGGGTGTCGGCGCTCGTGCTGCTGCTGTGGCTCGGCGCGCCGAGGTCGGCCGCGGCCGCCGAAGTGCGCTGGCTCGGCTCGTCGGACTGTCGGCGTCAGCTCGAGGTGCGCGAGCAGATCGAGGCCATGACCAAGCGCAGTCTGGTCGACGTCGACACTGCGGACTTCGAGCTCGAGCCCGAACGCACCCAGTCGGGGGCATTCCAGCTCGGCCTCGTCACGATCAGTCGTCCAGACGGCGCGCGCAGCCGGCGCGTTCTGGAGGGCGAGAGCTGCGTCGATGTCACGGACGCTGCTGCAGTCGCGATCGCGCTGGCCATCGGCACGCCTCCGCCAGAGCCCGAGCCGCCCCCCAGCGAAACCGGAGGTTCTGCCGCGCTGCCGCCCCCAGCATCGTCCCCGGCCAGCTCGGACAGCCCGACAGCTGCAGCGGCGAAGCGCGCGAAACCGAGGGCCTCCTGGCTAGTTGGCGCCGGCGTCACGCTCGACTCGGCCGTGACTCCGAAGCCGGCCTTCGGGGGCTCGCTGCGTGTGACCTTCGCTCTTTCGCCGCTCCGTCTGGAGCTCGAGGCCGGAGCCTTCGCGCCGAGCGAGCAGCTGGACTCGTCGGGTCGCGGCGGTTCGTTTCAACTGTTCTATGCCGCGCCCTTGGTTTGCGCGCAGCGCGTCTTCGGTGCTCCGATGGTCATGGTCTGCTTTGGCTACGAGCTGGGCCAGCTGAGCGCGGAGGGCATAGGGGTCGCGCAGCCCCACGAGCGCAGCACGTTCTGGCACGCGCTGCGCCCGGAGCTGGGTCTGGCGTGGCCGATGGGCGGTGGCCTGGCTCTGTCGGCGCGCGCTGGCGCTGCCATCCCGCTTTCGCGCCACGAGTTCGTGCTGGACGAGCCGGAGGTCGTGCACCGCCCAGCTCGCCTCAGTTTTCGCGCTGTGGTCGGCCTCGAGCTGGCGCTGTGACCCGCCCCGGCGCCCAGGAGCCAACGGATTGCGCTCCCGCCGGGGACCAACCTGCCGACGTGACTCGCCTAGCCGCGATCCAGGTGCCGGCGAAACCAGCGCAATCACTCGAATTCAAAGCGATTTATGCTCAGCACTTCGGCTTCGTTTGGCGCTGCCTGCGCGCGCTCGGCGTCGCGGCTCACCAGCTGGACGACGCCGCCCAAGAAGTCTTCATCGCGGTTCACCACAGCCTGCCCGGCTTCCGCGGTGAGGCCGCGCTGCGCACCTGGCTCTACGGCATCGTGCGCAACGTCGCCTTCAAGCAGCGCCGCAGCCTGGCGCGTAAGGGACGAGGCGAGCCGTTGAGCGACGAGCAGCCCGCCAGCGAAGCCGCTCCCGACGAACGCGCCCAGGACGCTCAGGCAGCCGAGTT
>DATDEV010000707.1:0-3667 GCA_036522995.1 Polyangiaceae bacterium | reverse complement strand
AAAGTGACGTTGGAGTCGCCGCAGATCATCCACATCGGACGTGTAGACGATCCCGCCGCCTCGCGCCTTGCCACTCAGCTTCGATGCGCTCTATCGCAGCGGGGGTGAGGGGGGGGACGCCGTACTTTTCGAAGTAGACCTCCGCTGCGGCGAATTTGGCTTCGCGCGTTGCCACCTCGGCCAAGAGCGCGGACACGTTGCCATTGTGTCGCCGAGCAGCGAGCGCCTTGAGGTTCTGAAGCGTCAGCTTGTCGAGCGAGAAGCTGGTGGTTTTGGTTCTGCCCGCGCGCATACTGGCACTGTAGCACAATCATCCTGGAGTAGGGTCGAGCTCAGGCGCGCTCCCCGCTCTGTACCTGGAGTCAAATCGGGCCGCAGCGGCGCTGGCTTCAGGGAGCGAGCTCGCTGGCCAGTCGGTAGCGGAGCTGGTCGGTCTTGGCCAGCGCCACCAGCATCTCGATGATGTGGCCGTCGCTGTCGCGGAAGGCCGCCTCCACGTCCTGGCGCGCGCACGCGTCTTCTGGCAGCAGCGCGCGCCCGTAGGCGTGGGTCAGCCAATGGCTCGCGAAGCACCCTTGAGCATCTTGGCTCTCTGCGATGCGCTCGACCAGCTCGACCGCGCCGACGAATGGACCCTGCGCGTCGGTTTTATGCAGCGTGCCGCTGGCGTCGATGAGCTGGCCGTTCTCGAGATCGCGCCACAACCCGACGGCGTCGTAGTTCTCGAACGCGAACCCTACCGGGTTGATGTCGCGGTGGCAGTCGGCGCACGCCGGATTGCTGGTTTCATGCTCGAGCCGCTGGCGGTACGTCGCCCCTTCCGGCAGCCCATCGGGCGGAAGTATCTGTACGTCGGCAGGCGGGGAAGGGAGCTCGACGCACAACACCTGGCGCAGCACCGCCACACCACGTGCTACCGGGTTGGCATGTCCGCCCGGTGAGGTCGCGGCGAGGAATGCCGACTGCGTCAGGATGCCGGCGCGCGGCAGGCCGCTCAGATCGACCTTTTGGAAAGCGTCGCCGCTCACGCCGGCGACGCCGTAGAACTGGGCGAGCGGGCCGTTGAGCCAGGTCGAGCGCCCGGCGTACAACGCCCGAAAGGTGCCGGGGCCGTCGAACATGACATCTTCGACGAAGCGGCCTGATTCCTGGTTGGCGAGCGCCGCAATTTCGGGCGTGTAGGTCGGGTAGCGCGGATCACTTACGGGGCTCCGGCTTTCGTAGCGCAGCAGGTTGGCCATGAACTGGCGAGCTGCGCGCCGGCTAGGGGCCGAGCCGAGCAGACGCCTCGCCTGTGCTTCGAGAGCGGCGTCGGTGAAGGCGCCTTCGTCGGCCGCTGCGAGCAGCGTGGCGTCGGGCATGCTGCCGGTGAGCAAATAGGCCAGGCGGGTGGCGGTTTCGTGACCGGTCAAGCTCACCACGCCGTCTTCGACTGCGCCTTGCCCCTGCTGGATCAGGTACAGAAAGTCGGGACCTTGCAGCACGACCTCGACCAGGGCCCGCACGCCACTGGCAAACTCGCCACCGCCGAGCTCCTCACCCTGGGCGAAGACCGCTTGCGCCTCGGTCACTTCGTCGGGCGCGGGCGGCCGGCGCGCGGTCAGCTGCAGCCAGCGCATGATGAACTGATCGCGACAAACGTCGGGCTCTACCTCTGCCGGATCGCAACCGACGAACGCGACGAGCGATGCGAGATCTCGGGATAGCGCCAGCGCCAAGTCGTGGGCGACTCGGTGGTAGCTTTCGACGGCCACGCCCGAGGGCGCCATGGCCGCCTCGCCTTCGTAGCTGGCCGGTAGTCTCCAGAGCGCATCTTCGAGCGGGCCGGCCACGGCGGGTGCGGCGCTGAACAGGTCGCGCAGCGTGCTACTCAATTGTTCGCGATTGAGGCGGAGCAGGGGACTCGGCCCAGGCTGAGGTGAAGTGCAGGCCAGCGGCTCGCTCACCCCCGGCACGCCGCCCGCGCCCGGCACGCCGCCCGCGCCCGCCTCGCCGCCTGGTCCTGCAGACTGACCAGACGCGCCGTTTTTGCTGAACTTACCGCAGCCCAGCGCGGCCAGCGCGAGCAGCGCGGCGCCGCACCAAAGCTGCGCGTGCGCGGCCTTCATGTCAGGCCCCCGAGTGGCCCGGTACAAAACTCGGCCTCGCCGAAGGTCTGCCGATCGTCGCCGCACAGGTTGAAGAGCGAGACGAGTAGGTCGTTGTGTGAGGCGTGGTCGAAGCGAAGGTAGCGGTCGGTCCTCAGCCCGCCGCCGTTGCCCGCGAGCAAGAACGGCATGTCGACCTTGCTGTGCGTGGAGGGGTTTTGAAGGTTGCTGCCGAAGAACAGCACCGTCTCTTGGAGCAAGCTGCCATTCTGGCCTGGCGTGCGCGCAAGAGCTTCGATCAAATACGCGTGCTGCTCCGAGTACCAGGTAAAAATCGTGGTCAGCTCTTCGGGATGGTACCCGCCGTCGTTCATGTAGAAGTGCAGGTGCTCGTTCAAGCCGAGCCAGGGAAAGGTGTGCTTGGCCTCGGTGTCGCTCCACATCAACGTGGCGACCGACGTGCGGTTGCACGACAGAGCCATGACCAGCATGTCCATCATCAGCCGACCGACCTTGGGGATGGCGGCGTCGGTCTCGGGGTCGCGCACCTGACCCACGTCGTCAGCCAGCAGCCCGGCCAGCGGATCGTAGTCAGAGGTGTCGATCAGCGCGGGCCCGGTGCAGGCCATTTGCGAGAGGCCTTGCTCGAGCTCACGAATGCGCTGGAGGTGCTCCTCCAAACGCAGGCGGTCTGCTGCGCCCAGCCGCTGTGCCAGTGTGGCGTAGCGGCGCCCCACGCTGTCCAAGATCGAGCGGTCCCACGCCTGCTCGGGCGACTCGGGCTGCACGGTGCCGAACAGCTCTTGCCAGATCTTGACCGGATCGAGGCGGGGCGCGATCGGATCGAACGTGGGCGTATCGGCAAAGCTTGCGATGTTGATCGGGCTTGGTAGGCCGTGAGACTTGCCGGTGCCCCAGCGCACGGCCAGCTCCAGGCTCTCGAGCGGACCTGTCGACAGCCGAGCCTTCAGGACCTGATCGAGCGATGGTCCAGTCGCGAACAAGCCGCCCGTCCGCGATTGTCGGGTGCCCGTGAGCCAGGCAATCAGGCCAGCCTGATTTTGGTCGCCATTGGACGACTTCATGTCGATGCCGTCGAGCACGACCAGGTTGCTCTTGACCGACTCGAGCGGCTTCAAGATCGGGCTGAGCGTGAAGGCCTGCTCGGTGCCGTTCGGGCGCCAATTTTCGAGCACGCTGCCGCCTGGCGTGTAGACGGCCACGAAGCGCCCGGCCGGACCTGGCGCGGCATGGGCGCGCTCGGGCCGCATGATCTCGAGCCAGGGCAGGGCGATGGCGACACTACCGGCTCCGCGGAGCACGGCTCGACGATTCAGGCGAAGCTGCGGCATCAGACGACCTCCCTGCCACCTCCCGGCGCGCAGCAGGTTCGAGCAGTTAGTGGCGGCAGCTCGCCAAAACTTACCCCCTCGTTTCGTCGATAGCGAAATTTCTCCAAGGTCTCGCGCCGCTGGTGGCCGAAAACGTGGACTGCAACCAGCCAAACGCGCGCCTCAGCGACTATTCGCCCGCGCCGGCCTGGTCCGATCGCGCTCGGCGCGCGCCAGCGGCTACGGAAC
>DATDEV010000706.1:0-3571 GCA_036522995.1 Polyangiaceae bacterium | reverse complement strand
GAGGTCGTTGATTCCGTCCCGCTAGGCATTGAAGCGCTGACCAAGTTGAGCGCCTGCGGGCCGACCTACGGCTGCGGCGCCACCGTCGCGCCGCGTCCGCTGGCCGAGAGCCAGAACAACCGCGATCCGGCGGCCACCGTGGCAGCCGCCCTGGCCGCGCTCGCCGGCCTGTTCGCCATGCGCCGCCGCCGCCGCTAGGTCGCTGAGCTAGACGCCGCCGGTACCGGCGTCGGCGGGGGCGCCGGAGACGCCCGCCGTGCCGCCATCCGTGGGCGCGCCGGAGACGCCCGCCGTGCCGCCGTCCGTGGGCGAGCCGGAGACGCCCGCCGTGCCGCCTTCGGGCGGCGTGCCGCCCGTGGCTCCCGTACCGGCGGTGCCGCCGCTACCAGCCGTACCCGCGCTGCCGCCCGTGGTCGGGGCATCCCCACCGTCCGCGGGATCACCGCCGTTGCTCGTGCTGCCGCCGTTGCCGTCGGGGATCTTGCTGCGATCGACGTCCGTGATGAGCGTGCAGCTGGCCACCGCGAGCAGCGCACCTAGGGAAGCCAAGAGCAAGGGGTTGGTGAGACGCATCTGTTTTGCCACCTTCGCGCCCAGCTCGGACGCTCACACGCATTTTTCCTCGGTAATTCCCGCGAGTGCAAGCAACAAAGCAGGCTTCGGCCAAGGAAGCAAGCGGAAGGCGCGCGGCGCCGCCTCGATCTGAGGCATCCACGGCCCGGGCTTTTGGTCGAAACACGACCGCCAAGCCGGACCCCCGCCCGACCGCTCCCGCATCGGGCTGCGATTTGCCCGAACGAGCGCGGGCGCTTTCACTATCGTGATGGCTGTGCAGGTCCACCTCATCGACGGCACCTTCGAGCTGTTTCGCGCCTACTTCGCCGTGCCCAAGTCGCAATCGGCAGCGGGCGTCGAGGTGGGCGCGTCGCGTGGCCTGCTGCGGAGCTTCGCGGCGCTCTTGCTCTCGCCCGAGGTCACTCACGTCGCGTGCGCCTACGACCACGTGATCGAGTCCTTTCGCAACGAGCTGTTCGACGGCTACAAAACCGGAGACGGCATCGACCCCGATCTGTATTCGCAGTTCGAGCTCGCCGAGCGGGTGACACGCGCGCTCGGCATCGTGACCTGGCCGATGATCGAGTTCGAAGCCGACGACGCGCTCGCGACCGGCGCGCACCTGTACGCAGAGCACGCGGAAGTAACCCGCGTCGTGATCGCGTCACCGGACAAGGACCTGACCCAGTGCGTGCAGGGCGAGCGCGTGACGTGCTGGGATCGCCTGCGCAACACGCGCCTCGACGAAGCGGGCGTGATCGCGAAGTTCGGCGTGCCGCCAGCGTCGATCCCCGACTATCTGGCGCTGGTCGGCGACAGCGCCGACGGCATCCCCGGCATCCCGCGCTGGGGTGCCAAGTCTGCCGCGAGCGTGCTCGCCGAGTACGCTCACCTCGAGCACATTCCAACCAGCGCGAGCGCTTGGCGCGTGAAGGTGCGCGGCGCCGACGTGCTCTCGCAGAACCTCGAGGCCTCGCGCGAGGCAGCGCTACTGTATCGACGGCTGGCTACGCTGCGCCGTGACGTGCCGCTGGACGAAAAACTGGCCGACCTGGAGTGGCGCGGCGCGCCCGAGCCCGAGCTGCTCGCGCTGTGTGCCGAGCTGGGCGAGCCCAGCCCGCTCGAGCGGCTGCGCGCCAAGCGCCAGCGCGCCTGACGCTGGGGCAGCCGGAGCCTGGCTGGTCGTTTGACGGGGCTTGCGCGGCAGCGAGCTGCGCGCCAAACGATTGAAAGTGCTGACGCGCAAGTCGAGCCCCGGCCACTCGGAGCTGCAGCGCCGGCCGGCATAGGCGTTGAGCGTCGCTTGCAGCCACGGCACCCCGCTGCGGCTGCAAGTGAAGTACGCGCGCTTCAGCGCGTCAGAAGCGGCCCGAACCTGGATTGCCGTGTGCTCGATGCCATGCAGCTGATCCCAGACGGGCGCGGTGTGCAAATTCTTGTGCAGCTGCCAAGCGGAGCGCGCGCGACCTTGATCGCATTCGTACGGCTTACACTCCCCGCGGTGGATGCGCAGGCTGAAGGTGCTCTCGTGGTAGCCAATCGTCAGCAGCAGCGCCGCCCATTCACGCGGCGGGCGTGGCGCGTCCTGGCTCACTTCAGCCACGGCGGCGGCGATGGCGTCGAGCTGCGGTGCCTTCTCGGGATTACCGCGATCCTCGTGAAAACAAGGCAAAGCGTCCATCGCCGCGCGCACCCACGCAGCGTGATTGCCCTCGGCGAAGGCGAGAGTCGCGAAGCACAGCGAGAAGGACAACGCCGGCGCCGCGAACAGTCTTTTCAGGACGTGCCTCATGAACGGCTTGCGCCTGTATAGCCGAACTCCGGCGTGCGGCAAGCTCACCGCTCGCTAAGGCGCGAGTCAGGCCAAATCGATAGCCATTCTTCACTCAGCTCGGAATCGAAGAACTGGATGAAGCTGTGACGCGGCACTCCGAGCTGTCGCGCGCTCGTTACGAGACGTGTCAGTCCCGTTTCGAGATCGCAAAGCGCGAAGTCCAAGTAGCTGGTGTGCACGCCTAGGCCGACGCCGGTGACGCAGCCTACACCCTGAAGAGTGATAGCCAGCGCGGCCTCGAGCCTCGCGCGCTCGGCGAGCCGCTGTTCGAGGCCCCCTCGTCCATCGGCGTAGCTCAAGAAGACGAACCGCTCGCCGGCGCGCGAGAAGCGGCGTGACGAGCACGGCTGCCCTTCCATGAAGCAGCGCAGCAGCTCCGGCGTGGCGCTAGCGGCGAGCAGCAAGTCGTGCTTGCGATCGGGCTCGGCGTCGGCGAAGGGCTCGACCTCGAGCAACGTCCAGTCCGCACTGTGCTCGAGCGCATGCGCATCGCGCAAGGCGAGCTCGGCTCGCGCTCGCTCCGGCAGACCGAGCAGCGCACCGCGCGTCGCTGCCTCCACGGTGGCCACGAGCTCGGCGATGCCGAGCGCACCTGCACCTGCACCTGCACCTGGGTCGAGCACGCGCAGCGATCCGCCGCGCGGCGCCGGCGCCGCGTGCACCACGCCGATCCAGGTTTCGAACACGCGCTGTCCGAGCAGCGCCCGCACCAGATTTTCGGCGGCAATTTCCTCGATTTCTGCGCCGCTCCCGCCGGGCACGCCGAGCGTCACCTCCAGCAAGTGTCCACGCGCGAAGCCGACGCGCAGTGTCGCGCGTCCCAGCGCCACGCCGTGGGCCACCTCGATTTCGGTGAGCGCGTCGGCCAGCGGGAGCGCGGCGCGCCCCAGCGAGAGCGCGCAGCCGATGTCCGCGGGAGCTTGCTGCAGGAGCAGCTCGGCGAGCGGCCAAGCGCTGCTATCGTCGACGCTGAGCGCCGCGCAGGCCGCGCCCCCCGGGCCGGGCGTGCGCTCGACCAGCAGTGCGACGCGCGCGTCGATGCCGTTCATCAGTTGCCGAGCTCGCGCCACGTCGCCACGCCCGAGCTCGCGCCACGCCGCCTCGGCGCGCTCGCGAGCCGCCTCCCGCTCCGCCAGCACTCGCTCCGATAGCTCCCCGAAACGCACGCGCATCAATGCGCCT
>DATDEV010000705.1:0-3089 GCA_036522995.1 Polyangiaceae bacterium | reverse complement strand
ACAGAGCTTTTCGGCCATGGCCGGCAGCATGGAATTTTCGCCGTAGACACAGGAAGCGATCCAAACGTCCGTGGCGTCGAGCTCTTCGGAGAGCTTCGCCCAGCTCAGGCCTCGCTCGGCTTTGGCTTTGAGAATGGCTTGCGTCATTGGAGTCAGGTCCATCGTCTTGGTTCCTCGCGCGGTCGTGGTTAGGCGCAGAAATGGTCGCTCCACGTCGTTTTCGCGGCTGAGTCTCGAGCGTTTCGTGCCGCGCCAGGGTAGCCGGCCAGCAGCTATGGCCTGCTCGAAGCCGCAACGACGAAAATTTTCAGCCCTCAGCCCAAATGGCAGCGTGAGACATAAAATGGCGGGTGGGTAGCCACTCAGAGACAGCGAGATGGAACGACGAAGCCAAAGTCGGCCGTATCAGCAGTCGATCCTGTGCGGATGCTTGTTGTTCGGGCTGACCCTGGGCGGGTGCGGAGACGACGACTCGCCCGGCAGCGGTAGTGGCGGCGTGAGCGGATCGATATCCAGCGGTGGTTCGCTCGGCAACGGGGCCAGCGCGGGCGAGCCGTCGAACAGCGCGGGCGAAAGCACGAGCGTTGGCGGCGCTGCGGGCGCCCGCCAAGAGCCGGACGCTGGTGGCGCAGCTGGCGCGGACGGCGGTGGCGCAGACGGCGGCGGCACAGGCGGCAACGGCGCGGTCGGCGGAGCCAATGTTGGCGGCGGTGCCGGCACTGGACTGTACCTGCCCTGCGCCTCGCAGGCCGACTGCCAAATGTACGGCGGCGGTAAGGTGTGCTGCGCCGTCGCCAGCATGCAGTTTTGCACCAAACAAAGCGCTTGCCCCGGCGACACGCTGCCGTAGCCGCTCCGCGACGCGCCTTCAGAGGCGCTATGGGGTTGATCCCGCAGCAAGCCCACCCTAGACGGTGGCTGCCTTGGCCAACCTGATTGGACACGCTCGTGCTGCCGGCTACATCCTGACTCAGCGCCTGGTGGGCGCGGTTCGCGCCCGCGACGAGTGCCTGGCAGCCTTGGGCGCTCGCCCAGGCGACCGCATCCTCGATGTCGGCTGCGGTCCCGCGTACTACCTGGCGGCCTTGCCGGAGTGCGAGTACTTCGGCTTCGACACGAATTCGGCGCAAATCCAGGCCGCGCGGGCCCGCTTCGGTGATCGCGCAAAGTTCTTCGACGAGCCGTTCACGGCCGAGCACCAGCGCGCGCTGGGCCCCTTCGACAAGGTCTTGCTGCTCGGCATCTTGCACCACCTGGACGACGCGAGCTCGCGCAGCTTGCTCGACCTCGTCGCTGGTTGCCTCAAACCCGGTGGCGTGGTCGTGGCGCTCGATACGCCGCTCTACGAAGGGCAATCGAGCTTCTCGCGCTTCCTCGCCAAGAACGATCGCGGCGACTTCGTGCGCTACGCAGAGGCCTACGTGCAGCTGGCCTCCCAATCGTTCGAGCAAGTCGAATCGCGCCTGCTCGGCGACACGCTCAGCATGCCCTGGTCCTTCATCATGATGGTAATGAAGACCCCCCGCGCCCAAGCCGCGGCCTGAAGCCGCGCTACTTGCAGCTGCTCATCGCACTGCCCGCTTTCGCCCGCAGGTTCGTTTCAGGGCAACGGCCCGACCTTCCTCCCGGAAATCACCTCGAGCTCGGTGCAGGGACGCCCCTCGGCTTCGGCGCGTTGCTTGGCGGGCTCGGCCCAGCAAAAGCCATCCTCCGGTGGCGCGTCGGCCAGCGGCGTCAATCGCGACTCTACGCGGATCGTGTCGTCTGCTCGAGTGAGCGTGATCGCGCTGTATTCGCGCCCGGTACACACGCTGCCCTCGAGAAAGCCGGTTCCAGCCGAGAAGCCGCCGAGCTCGTCGGGCCCCGACTCAGTGCTCAGCATCAGCGAGTACTCGGGAGCGTAGATGCCGGAAGCCCGGATCGCCGACACCGTGGCCGCGCAATCGGCCGCATCTTTGCACGACGCCAGCGGCATGTAGCGGGTCCCGAAGGCTTCGGCGCCGACCATCACGAAGGAGCGCTCCAGCTTGGAGTCGAAAGTCGACGCGCCCTCGCTGTCGCAGCCTGCAGCGTTGTACGTGAAAGCCGTGAGCTCGTAAGTTCCCTCGTAGGTCTGGCTCGTCGCCTGCGAGAGAGACTGCCCGCCCCCGTCGTCGTTGTTCGAGCTTCCGCAGCCCGATAGGGCCAAGCCCAGTGACGAGAGGACAACCCCAGACCAGAACTCTCTCATTGGACGCATCCTACCGCAGTGTCTCGGCAAAACTTCCTTGGCTCCAAAAGAGCTCTAGAAGGAGGCGGTCCGGTACCGAATACCTAGATCGTGGGGTGAGTCGAGCAAGCACGGTTCTTGCTCGTTTCTCCTCTAGGTACGTTCCCCACCCAGCGTCGCGCAAACTCTGCGCCGTCGGCAGGCGGACCGCGAAAAATGTTCGTTCATCTTCACGCTCGACACCTATTCACGCCGCTCCTCCTGCTCCTGGTAACGCTCGGCGCGGGCTGCGGCGCCGAGCCAAACAGCGCGACCCCGCCGGACAACGCGACCCCTGACGGCTCCACCGCTCAGCTCGAGCGCTGCCGCGCACCGGCTGGCGTGAGCGGCAGGCCGCGCACTACCGACGAGGCGGTCCAGCTACTCAACGCGCTGCCCAAGCCGACGACGGTCGCCTGCTTCGTCGAGAGCTTGGAACGACCTCTCACCGTGTTCGCAACGAGCAGCACCTTCAGCGCACAGCCAGCGCCCTCTCCCAGGAGCCCCCGCGTGTTCGTGCGGCTCGAGGGTCTGTGGCTCTCGTTCGTCATCGCCGGCGACAGCAGCCTGCTGATCGAGTTCGGGGAGCTGCTGGCTGGCGAGCCGCTTCAGTCGATCAAGGGCGAGCTTCAGCTACCGCTCCAGGACGTCGTCGCACCGAGCGCGCCTTACGACCGAGTGCTGCAGGAGGGGGGAACCGTCTGTCGGGTCTGCCACTACGACGAGCAAGCGGTGAGCAGCATGCCGGCCGTCCGAGCCTTCTCGTCGATCGCTTTTCGACCCCGCCCTGAAGGTCATGTTCGCCTCGAGAGCCTGCTGCTGGAGGGCCAGCTCTGCAACC
>DATDEV010000704.1:0-4845 GCA_036522995.1 Polyangiaceae bacterium | reverse complement strand
AGCGTCAAGCCCGACCACGCCTCGGCGACGCCGACTGCTCCGACTGCTCCGACTGTTCCGACCAAGCAGCCGTAGGCAGCGAGGCCAGGGCCCCGTCCATATCCATCGACCATGCTCACACCACATCGCACCGCTCAGCGCTCTGACGGGGGCCGCGGCCAGCACGAGGCTTGGCTGACCTTCTCTGCGCAGGCCGGCAACGATCCGACGCTCGAAGGCTTCGGTGGGCTGGCCGTGCTCGATGAATTCCGTCTGCCACCAGGTGGAACCATCAGTGGACACTCGCTGCGCGAAGCCGAGCTCATCACCTACGTATTCGAGGGCACCCTCGCGTATCAGGATTCGCTCGGTCGCGCAGGCGCGATGCAGGCCGGCGAATTCCGCCGCATCAGCGTCGGTCGTGGCGTTCGCTCGAGCGAGACCAACTCATCGCGAACCGACTGGACGCGGCTATTTCGGGTCGGCCTGGGTTCGAGCGCCGGGCTTCAGTGCGACCCTGAGCAGAAACGTTTCAGCGTCGCGCAGCGCCGGGACGGCTTGTGCCTCATCGCATCGGCCACAGCGCGCGCCGGGTCCTTGCGCATCCGCGACGATGCGCTGCTCTACTCCGCGCTGCTCGGGCAGGGACAACACCTCGTGCACCAACTCTCGCCAGGGCGACACGCCTGGCTGCATGTGGTCAGCGGTGAAGTGGCGCTCCGCGATCTGGTGCTGACCAGCGGTGATGCCGTTGGCATCAGCGCTGAGCACGCGGTCTCGTTCACCGCGCGCACCGAAGCGGAAGTGCTCTTGGCCGACGTCACTTAGCTTTCTACCCACGTCAGGATTTCATCAATGCTTGCTTCTAATACTTGGATCGCTCGTTCTTTGTCGCCCGATCCCAGAACGTCTTCTGGCAAGTCGCGGGCGTCGCGGAGCTCCGTAACGCCATGAAGCAGACCAGTACGATCGAGTCACCATCGACGATGTCCGGCCGAGAGCGAACGCCGCTCGAATGGCAGGTAGACACGGAGCCCGAGACCGAGCTGCCAGTCCCTGCCGGGCAGCTGCTGGGGGGCAAATACTCCGTCGATGCCGTGTTCGCCGAGGGCGGCATGGGCATCGTGTGCATGGGTCGACACGTGGAGCTCGCGCAGCCGGTCGCGATCAAGTTTCTGCGCCGCGCACTCTCGGGTCGACCATCGGTTGTCCAGCGCTTTCTCAACGAAGCGCGCGCGCTGGCGGCGCTGCGCAGCGAGCACGTCGTGCGCGTGATGGACGTGGGGCAGCTCGAATCGGGGCGCCCCTACCTGGTCATGGAGCACCTCGACGGCGTTCACCTGGAGGCATTGCTCGAAGACCAAGGCCCGCTCAGCGTCGAGACAGCGATCAGCTACCTGCTACAAGTGTGTGAGCCTTTGGCGGAAGCACACGCCCTCGGCATCGTGCACCGTGACATCAAACCCGAGAACCTGTTCTTGTGGTCGGGCGGGCCCGCCAAAGACACCGTCAAGGTGCTGGATTTTGGCCTCGCCAAACAGCTGGGCAGAGGCAACGCGCTCGGCGTGACGGGACCGCAGGATAGCCTCGGTTCTCCGGTCTACATGTCACCGGAGCAGATCACGACTCCGCACCTCGTTGACGGACGCAGCGACATCTGGTCGCTGGGCGTGGTGGCGTACCGTCTGCTCACCAACACGTTGCCGTTTGGGGGTGGCAGCCTCGTGGAGGTCTTGAGCCACATCTTGAACGCAGCGCCGCGGCCGCTCTCGGAGGCCGTGCCGGGACTCGACGCGCAGCTCAACGCGATCGTGATGCGCTGCCTCGTCAAGGACCCTGCCGGGCGCTACGCCACCATGACGCAGCTGGGCGACGCCCTGAAGGCTCACCTGCTCGAGCGTGAGAGCGCAGCGGTGCTCACCAACGCGGACCTGGGCGAGCTCCCCCGGCTCGAGACGCCCGCGGCGAAATCTGGAAAGATCCGCATTCCTGGCGTGCATTCACGCTGGCCCGCTGTCGCAGCAACGCTCGTGATCATGCTCGGGGTTGGCACCTACGAAATGGATCGCCGCGGACTGATCCGGCTCCGCGACGCGAGCGACGGCTGGCTAACGGTCGCCCGCCTCGGCGTCGACGCACCGCCACAAGCCTCGAAGCGCGCTGCGCTGGAGCAGCTGCTGCCATTTCGCGGAGTCGCCACTGCAGGCCCGGCCTGCGGCGAAAGCGGCGCGCGAACGCTGTGCGCCGTGCGCGAGCGAGAGCTGCTCGCGAGCCCCTCGCCAGCCGAGGAATCGGAGATAACCGGCGACGAGAGCGCCCGGCGCACCGCGGCAGATGACGCCTACCTCACGAGCCAAGGGCTAACGCGGCCGAGCGAGGTCGCGGCGACGCCCGACGCCGCCGCCACTCCGCAACCTTAAACGTCATCGCCGACGGGACTCACGAAGGAGAAGTCGCGCCACGCGTGGGGCGAGCCCCGGCGCCTGCTCTGGCTGAAGTGGCCTCGCGTGTAGGCGCTGATGACCGACTCCCAAAAGGGCATGCCGCCGCGATTGCCCTCGGAGACTCGGACGATCCAGCGCCCTGGCAAGCGGTCGAAGAGCAAGGCGGCTGCGCGTCGTCCGCAGCCGCTGCGACGCTGGCCACGAATGACGAAGAATTCCGCGACGTCCAGCACGTCGGGGTTGTCGCTCGCCGGCGAGCCGCGAGTCACGAAGGCGAAGCCGACCGTCTTGCCGCCGGCGCGAATCAGAAATGGGAAGCGCTTTTCGGGCTCGGACCAGTAAAGAGGCAGCTTGGGGTAGCCGAAACGACCGTCGGGACCAGGCGCGATCGCAAAGGCTTCGCTCAGATCGTGGATGTAGAGCTCGAGCAGATTGCCGAGCAGCGCAGCGTCCGCCGGCAGGGCTGCTTCGATGGTGACTTCGTCCCCGAGCACGCCCCGCTTCTTACTATGAGAAGGAGCCGCCGCCTGCTCATCATTTTTGTTTGAGCCAGCCCCCTCTGGCTGTTTAGAGTTTGCTCATGGCTATCTGGTTCGGTGCTGGGTTCTCGCTCGAAACCGCCAACGCTCACAGCCAAGGAACGCTGGTGAGTCAGCTTGGCATCGAGTTCGTGGAGTCAGGCGACGACTACGTGAGAGCGAAGATGCCCGTCGACGAGCGCACCCGCCAACCTGCCGGGGTCCTCCACGGCGGCGCGTCGATCGCGCTGGCCGAGACCCTGGCTTCGTGGGGCGCCACGTACACGGTCGATCGCGAGAAATTTCACTGCGTTGGACTCGAGATCAACGGCAACCATGTGCGCGCTATCGGCTCCGGCTGGGTGATCGGCACCGCGCGTCCGCTCCACCTGGGCCGGTCGACTCAGATCTGGGACGTGCGGATGGTCGACGAGCAAGGCCGCCTGATCTGCGTCTCGCGCGTGACCATGGCCGTGCTCGCTACTCCGAATCGATACGGACAGACGGGCGTCTCAAAATGAGGAAGCCGCTTCGCTCGTCGTTTGCGATGAGGGTGCTCACAACGAGCCTGTTCATCAGGATACCCCTTGCCGCGGCGGTTGAGCCCACCGTGGTGCCCCCCCAATCTGCTCAGCGAGAGGAGTCGCTCGAGCCCCGATCCGCCGAGGCCATGGAACCGGGTCGCTCCACTTTCGCTATCGACCCCATCGCCGATAGCGCGATCATCGGCATCTCGGCCGGCTTTGCGATCGTGCTCGACCGGCTCAAGTCGACTGGCGAGATTCGCCCCCAACAGATCTCGAGCGACTTCGATCGCAACAAGCTGCTGGCCATCGATCGACCCGTAGTGACGGCGACGCACCATGCCAGCGCGGACACGTGGTCGAACGTCGGGTCGGGCATCGCCGTCGTCTACGCCGTCGTCGATCCGTTGCTGAGCGCCTATAGGGAGCAGAGCCTTCAGACAGGCCTGGTCGATTTCATGCTTTATGCGGAGACGCTGGCGTTGACGCAGGCGACCACGAACCTCGTCAAGCTCGCGGTGCGGCGACCGCGTCCGGCCGCGTACCGCGCAGCCGAGGCCAACCGAGACAACCCCGACTACTCCAACGCCGACACCGACAGCGCTCTCTCCTTCTTTTCGGGCCATGCTGCCACCACCGCAAGTCTGGGCGCGACCGCGACTTACCTCGCGTTCACCCGCTCACCATCGTCATGGCGTCCGTGGGTGACCCTCGTAGCGTCGATCGGCATCACCACGTTCGTCTCGGCCCAACGCGTGCGAGCCGGCGAACACTTTCCGACCGACGTCATCGCCGGGGCCGTCGCGGGGGCTGGCATCGGCATCCTCGTGCCCCACCTTCATCGCACCGAAGAGGTCAAGCAACGCCCCGTCTGGGTCGGCTACGCTCCAGGACCTCTCGAACGCGGACAGCGCAGCGGCACCTTGACCCTCAGCGGCGTTTTCTGACTGCACCCGGGCAGAAGAATTTAGAACTGCGGTGGCGAGCGCACCTGCGGATCGAGAAAGGTCGAGGCGGGTTGCTCCTGATTCGCGGACGGCGCCGCGACTAGCGCGAAAGCAAGCTGCTACCGACCATGACTGGGATAACGTCACCGCGCCGTGACCTCCCACGCCCAGCTCGATCGTCGCGCCCTCTTGAGCGGTGCAAGTCTTTGCATCCTGGGGTGTGCGGCAAACGTCTCGCCCTCGCAGCAGGCGGCGCCTGAGGCCGATGCTCGGTTTGCGGAGCTCGAGCGAAGTGTGGGTGGACGGCTGGGGATCGCTGCGGTGGATACGGGGAGCGCTCGGCGCGTCGGCTATCGGCCGGGGGAGCGCTTCCCGATGTGCAGCACGTTCAAGCTGCCGCTAGTGGCTGCGGTTTTGAAGAGGGTGGATGCTG
>DATDEV010000703.1:0-6503 GCA_036522995.1 Polyangiaceae bacterium | reverse complement strand
CGGAAAATTCGGAGATCGACGTCGCGCTCAACTACGCGGACTACTACTACCTGGAGGCTCTGTTGCGCTGCCAGGCTCTGGCCCAACCGTAAAGACCAGCCCCCGCAAGAGCAGCTGGGGAAGACGAAGGGGACCAGATCTATCGCGCAGTGCGGCCAAAGTCGTTGGTCACCGGCGCGTGTCAGTAGTTTCCACCTGCCCGTGGTCACCAAAATCGATTTTTTCTGGCGTGGCTATGAGCCGTTCGACGATCGTGTCGGGGGCGCGAACGCGGGGGGCGCCAGAGTTCCCCGGGATGCCTGGTTGCTCAGGTCGAACGATTCCGGGTTAGTGCTCGAGGTGGGACTCGAACCCGCACCTTGCAGTACCGGATCCGCAGCGAGACCTCGCGATTCAGTGCTGCAGGCGCAGCGTGACACCGCTCGGCAGCACCCCGAGACTGACCTTGGCCGCAGAGCGGGGCTTCTCCTGCGAGGTCGGCCCCGAGAGCTGGAAATACAGCGTGACTGCGCCGGTTGCCACGGCAGCTACACCCAAAATATCGGCTGCGAGCAGCCGATTTTCCGCGCGGGTCTTGGCGTCGTCGAGTTGTTCGCGTGTCGCTTCGCGCGAGTCGCGCAGCTCGTCGAGCTCCGAGGCTGCGGAAGCGCCGAGCACGGCGCTCACCGCCGACGAGGCGGCCAGGGCGCCCGTGGTGCCCCAACCGACCCAGAGCCAGCGGGACTTCTCTTCAGGCCGAGCGGAGGCCACGGGCGCCGGGTGCAGGGGTGCTTGCCTTGGCTCGGGGACGGCTTTGGCGACCACGGTCGGCTCGGGCTCCAGCGTCAAGGTAACTTGGCGCCAGTCGCCGCCCGCGAACGTCAGGGTTTGACCAACGGTCACGTAGCCGGTCGACCGCGCCTGCACCCTGCGTTCACCGACGTCAACGACGAGCGGCTCGGCCAACGGCGCCTTGCCGACGACGGCGCCGTCGATCGACACCTCGGCGCCTAAAGGCCGTACGTCCAACTTGACAGTCGCCGTGCGCCCCTCGAGCGAGGCGAGGTCGGCCTGCACGGCGCTGCGTCGATCGGTCGGTAGCTCGCTACCGCCGCGGCTCACGTACTCGCGCAACGTGCGGAGCGCGCGCGCGTAGCGACCGAGCTGCATGCTCACCTGACCGATGTTGTAGAGCACGCGGTAGTCGGGCACGAGCTCATAGACACGCTCGAACTCGGCCAACGCCAACGTATAGTCGCCGTCTTCGTAGAGCTTGATGGCGTGCTCGAAGCGGCGAGCGGCTTCATTCTTGGCGGTGGCGTCAGGAGCGTTCGTGGCCGAGGGCGCCGGCGCGCTCTGAGCGCGCGCTGAGAGCGGAGCGAGCAAGAGGCCGAGGAAGAAAACGGCGATGGCGCGTCGGTTCGTCATTTCTCTAGTGGTCAAAAGGATTGTCGCGATCGATGGGACGAGGCTTTTTGGTCGGCGGCGGTTTGGCGAGTGCGGCAGCGTTGGAGCTCGCTGAGGTCGCCGGCTTCGGCGGCACACTGGCGCGGCTGCCGCCTCGGCGCGGCGGCGTGGGGATTGAGCTGGGCAGGGGGGCGCCTGCTTGGGTCGCGCCGACGATGGGGGTGGGACTCACCTCAGGAGCGAGGGACAGAATTGCCGGGGCCGCCACCACGGAGGTCGTGGTGGCCGCGAGCGCCGGATTTTCACTATCGACTCGTCGCTGCCCGTAAATCGACCAGGCACCGAGGACGAGAAGTGTCCCCAACGCTGCGGCAACGACCGGCATTGCGATCGTTCGATGCGCGCGCGGCTCCTTGCGGGTGACGGCGGCGCTGCGCTCGACGCCACCGTCCGGCGTCAGCGTCTGCGTCTGCACGGGCGGCGTTGGAGTGGCGAGCCGCGCCGGATCGGTCTCGCCGCGCAGCAGCTGCTCGGCAGCCGTGAGAATCATGCGATTGCGCTCTTTGAGGCTGGCGCCGAACACCCCCCCCAAGAGCTCCGCGACATGCTTGTCGGTATACGGGCGGCGAGTGGACCCTAGGTACTCGAGCAGGGCCTCGCGCAGCTCCTCGGCGGTTTCGTAACGCTCGCTGGGCTCTTTCGCCAGCGCCTTGACCAGCACGGACTCGAGCCCCGCTGGAAAGCTCGCGTTCAGCGCACGCGGCGGCGTGAGCTCCTCCTCGAGGATCTTGTACATGGTGGCGAGCGCGTCGGCACCGTGGAAAGGGCGCACCCCGAGCGCGGCCTCGTAGAGTACGCAGCCGAGCGCGAAGATGTCGGCGCGTCGATCGATCCCCTTCGACGTCACCTGCTCCGGCGCCATGTACGACAGCTTGCCTTTCACCTCGCCAGTCTCGGTCGGGCGGTGCAGCTGCCCGCGCGCCTTGGCAACACCGAAGTCGGCGAGCCGCACGTGTCCGTGCGTCGAGATCAGGATGTTCTGCGGCGACACGTCGCGATGAACGACGCCGAGCAGGCCACCCTGGTCGTCCGTCAGCTCGTGCGCGGCGTGCAGGCCAGCAGCCACGCTGGCGCCGATGAAGGCCACGAGCTCTGGCGCGATCCGCTGGCCGGGAGAAGCGCTCAGCACGTCCCGCAGTGATGCGCCGTCCGACCACTCCATGACCAAGAAGTGGACCGCCCCGTCCCGCCCTAGCTCGTGCGTCGCGCAAACGTTCGGATGATTGATGCGCGAAGCGAGCGTCGCCTCATCGGCGAGCACAGTCCCAAAATCGGCGTTCATCCCGGCGTCAGCGCCGCCCAGCGTCGTTTTGAGCGCGACGAGGCGCAGCGTCGGGGCCGCGTCGTCGCGCGCAACCCAAACCTGCCCCATGCCGCCGGCCCCGATCGGCGCTACGAGCTGGTAGCGACCAATGCGCGCACCTGTGCTCGGCTCAGCCAAGAAGGTTGACCTCCGCGCAGGGCTCTCGCGGACCGTTGAGACAGGGGGACACGAAATGTAATAATGGCATAGTTAGATTGCGCGCCTAGCCCCACTGACTATTACGGCCGCACGCTTGCAGGCTTTCGCGTTAACAATGGACGCCATGAGTCATACGAGGCCCTACATGCAGTCCGACCCCGGGGAAGTCCTCGGACCGGGGGACATGATTGGGCGGTACCAGCTCGCAGCCCTGCTAGCCAGCGGCGGCATGGGTCAGGTCTGGACAGCGCGCCCGATCGGCAGCGGCTTCGCACGCACCGTCGCGCTCAAGCTCCTGCGCTCGGAGATGTCGGGAGACGAAAATTACGCCCGCATGTTCATCGACGAGGCGAGAGTTGCCTCCTCGATTCACCACCCCAACGTGTGCGAGACCTACGAGCTCGGCCGGCATGGCGATCGGCTCTTCATGGCCATGGAATGGGTGGCAGGCGACTCGCTTGCCGGACTGCTACGGCAAGGTGATAAGCTGGTAGCGCTCGATTTGCGTATCGCGGCGCGCATCATTGCCGACGCCTGCGCGGGCCTGCATGCGGCCCACGAAACGGTGGGACCTGACGGTACACCGCTCGGCGTGGTGCACCGCGATATCTCGCCGCCCAACATCCTTATTTCGATGCACGGGCAGGTCAAAGTCAGTGATTTCGGCATCGCCAAGGCGCGCGACCAGCTGCATGAGCGCACCAAGACCGGCGAAGTCAAGGGCAAGTTCGCCTACATCCCCCCCGAACAGATTTCCGGAAGTCGCAACGTCGACAGGCGCAGCGACACCTACGCTATGGGCTGCGTGCTCTACGTGGCGACCTTGGGCTTGAGACCGTTCGGCAACGGCGCCGACGCGCTCCGCAAGATCTTGCGCAACGAATACCAGCTGCCGAGCGCCCTACGGCCCGACTATCCCGCGCCGCTCGAAGCCATCATCAAGAAAGCCCTCTCGCCGCAGCCCGACGGCCGCTTCGCTACCGCGGAAGACATGCAGATGGCGCTCGAAGAATGGCTAATTTCGGGCGGAAAGCTCGTGACGGCGAGCGACGTCGCCAAGTGCATGAAGGAGCGCATCAGCAAGGAAGCTCGCGCTCGAAACGAACTGCTGCTTTCGCAGAATCGGCTTGCACCCGAGCTGCTGATGAGTCGCTTGGGCACTCACCTCGAGAGTGAGACGCCGACGGCGGGCAGCGGCCCCATCCGGTCGCCCGCCGCATCGTGGCGCGGTATGCCCGAGGAAGGGCAGAAATCCAGCCCCGACAACGCTCCGCCGGACGACGGGCGCACGCTCACGCAGAACGCCGGGCTGTGGTCGAAGGCCCTTCCCGAGGCGACCCAGGTCGAAAGCCGCCCGGTCCCCACGCGGCCATCCGACGCCACGGCGCTCGTCGACTTCGTGCCGGTCGGCATTAAACCTCCTGCGAGCGCACCCGCGCCGACCGAAGCTACGTTGTCAGCGATCTCGATGGCCGACATCGAAGCGCTGCGCATCCGCCGCACGTGGCAAGTCGTCCGCTGGCTCGCGCTCGTGCTGCTCAGCTTGCTCGCGATCTGGCGCTGGGCACCGCGCTAGGAGCCGACAGCGCTCGCCAGCTGGGCCGAAATCCGCTGCTGCGTCCTGCACGAGCGCCTCGCGAGCTGGGCCGAAATCCGCTGCCGCGTCCTGCACGAGCCGAGACGCTTGCACAACTCGCGCAGTACAGGTTGTGCAAGCGTTGCACAAGTCGTTCGCATGGGCCTTCGTCTCCTTACGCCGGACGTCGAACGCCTACAGCGGCTTCGTTCGGCAAACTCAGCACCTCTCCTGGGGCCCCCCGCGTCAGCTACTTGGCACATCCAGTGCAGCACTGTTTCGCGAGCGTATTGGGCCGATTCACCCCGAGGAGGACATTTTCATGTTGAAAAGATTGAGCGCGACCGTCTTAGCTCTTGCTGCGGTCGGTTCAGCCGCCTGCAGCGCAGAAGGCCCGAGTAGCGAAGATTTGGCGTCCGTACAGCAAGCGGTCGTGAGCTGCGGCATGGAGGGGCTCGAATGGAAGCCTTTCGTGGCCCACCTGGCCTACGACGCAGCCGAGGATTTCGGTCGCTGGGAGTTCACCACCGATCTCTACCTCAAGGGCGACCGGCTCGCGATTTCCTCCGAAGGATACAACCGCTGCGCGAGTCGCGGACGGACAGGTTGCCCCGCGATGACGGCAGGCTTGTCGGCCCAAGAGGGCGCGCAAGAGGTCCATAGCGGCGGCAAGGTGATCATCAATCCCAATACCATCCGGACCACGCTCACGAACGGCTGGATCGCACAGCAGCAGAACGAGAATAACTTCAACTACATCACCGATCCGTCGGAGGCTTCTGCCTACCGGACGTTCCAGTCGGCGAGCCGCACCGGTCTTCCGCACAGCTTGACGCTGACCAACTGCGCGGCGACCGTCTACGAGCACCCGTCGTATGGAGGCAGGTCCCAGTGCCTGCGCACGGGCAGCATGCGTATGTCCGATCTGATCTCGGGTCTCGGCAACGACGTGGTCTCTTCGATCAAGGTTCGCTCGGGTATGCAGGTGAAGACCTACGAGCACGACCAGTATCAGGGCGCCAGTGCAGTCTTCACCGCGGACAACGGGTACACCAGCGCCTTCAACGACAAGGCCAGCTCGCTCACCGTGTCGGACAACACGGGCTCCTGTAGTGCGCGGGACACTTACAAGGTCACCCTCAGCAACGGCGGCGATTGGACCAAGATCCGCGGCAAGCTGGTCACGCTCGGCTACATGCGCGGAAACGACGTGCTCGACGTGCGCATCGACGTTGCCAATCAGACCATCGACGTTGACCCCTACAACGTCGACTTCATTCCGCCGAGCCAGATCGGCGGCACGACCTACGGTATCGCGGTGAAGTCTGCGGTCGCTGAGACCTGGCGCTCGACCGAGGATCCGTACCCATCCGTCCTGCCCGTCGGCGCCAGTTGCAAGAAGAAGCCTTACGGCTCGTATAGCTGGTACACCGGCACGGTGCGGTCGTCGGGGATGTACCGGTTCTGCTACGTCAATTGATCGCGACTGCCTCGGTTAGCCTTACGCTCTGCAGCGAGCCGGCCCGGATGTTCCGGGGCCGGCTCGACGCATTTGGGCGGGGCGTTCGCGTCCACATTGACCCACACCGAAGCTCGACCTGCATGGCAGCGGTCCTTCAGGACGCTGCTGCGGGGGTCTAAAGTAAAGCGGCTCAATGCCGTTTCCGAATTCGCCCAGTGACGACTCACGGGCACCGAAAGGGAATCTACATGGCCAGGCGACTTGCTTTCACGATGTTGGTGACGGTACTCGGGGTGAGCACCTTCCTCACGGCGTGCGCTGACGATGAGGTTGGCACCGACGACGTGACGGGCGGCGAGGCGGGCGCCGAGACGGGTGGTTCGTCTTCAGGCAGCACCAGTGCCGGTGAGGGCGGCTCCCTGACGGCCGGCGGCGCCGGCGGCGCAATGCAGGGCGGAGCGAGCCAAGGCGGGGCTGGCCACGCGGGCACGACGGCTGAGGGCGGCGATGGGACGGTAGGAGGCGCACCCGTAGGTGGAGGCGGTGCGACCCACGGT
>DATDEV010000702.1:0-2176 GCA_036522995.1 Polyangiaceae bacterium | reverse complement strand
GCGTCGAACCGGTGCTATCACCAGGAATGCGGCCCCTACCTACGATGACCGAGCCGTCCGCCGAGACGCCCGTGGCTGCACTGGAGCTGCCATAGTTGATGATGCTGGGCGTGCAGACGTTTTGGCGCTTGCCAAGCGCGTTCATGGGTTGCCCGTCGAGTAGGCCTAGCGCGCTGGCTCAGGCGGTGCGCTTGCCCACGCGCAGGCGTTGCTCGAGATCGGCAGCGACCAGCGTGCGGCGCGTCGTGGGGTTGCTCTCCGGCTCGGCGACGCTAGGGGGCCGTGTGCTCGCTCGCGTAGACCACCAGGCTTCGGCTTCGGTCGGGGACCAGGAGTGCGCGTCGGCGCAGGCGTCGAGTGCTTGTGCCAGCGCTGCGACGCCGGCGGGGCGGTCTGCCTTTTCCTTGGCCAGGCAGCTCAGGATGAGTGCGTCGAGCTCAGGCGGGACCGGGACGCTTTCGGAAGGCGGCGGCGGGATGCTGTGCATGTGGCGCATGCACACCTCGATCACCGTGCTGCCGGTGAAGGGGGGTTCGCCGGTGAGCAGGAAGTAGGCGACAGCGCCCAGCGCGTAGATGTCGGTCGCCGCGTCCACGCTGTTGGGCTCGACGATGGCCTCCGGAGCCATGTAAAGCGGCGTCCCGACCACGACGTTGACGCTACTAAGGTCCACGCTCGGCTCGTTCTGGACCTCGCGCACCAGGCCGAAGTCCAGCACCTTGATGAAATCGGCGATCGCCCCGCGCCGGCACACGAAGATGTTGGCCGGCTTGATGTCGCGATGGATCAGGCCGCTGCGATGCGCCTCGTTCAACGCGCCGCACACCTGCCTCAAGAAATGAATGGCGCGCCCCGCTGGCAGCGGGCCGTGCCGCTCTACCAGCTGCTCGAGCGTCATGCCCTCGAGCAGCTCCATGGCGTAGTAAAAGACGCCGTCGGGCGTGCGGCCATAATCGTAGATCGAGATGGTATTGGGATGCGTGAGGCGCGCCGTGAGCTGCACTTCCTTCTCGAAGCGCCGCAGCTGCTGCTCCGACCTGCCTCCGAGCAGCAACTTTATCGCTGTCGGGCGCCGCAGCATGGCATGGCGCGCGCGATAGATCTCCCCCATGCCACCCTGCCCAATCTTCTCCTCGAGTGTGTACTGACCGAGCTGCAGCGCCTGGCGCGCTCGCGCGTGAAGCCCGTAAATCACCGTGGACGCCACCGTGCACACCGCAACGCCGGCAGTCGACCACAGCAGTGGTTCGATGATGCCGCGAACCCTTCCACCCATTTGCAGCATGTCAGCGCTGAGCGGAAGCGTGGCTCGCATCACCACGAATCCAGCAAAGCTCGCGATTCCGAGCAGCAACGTGCGCCGCGGAAGACTCGGCACCATCATGGCGCGCGAGATACTGACGTGGGTCACGGCCAGCATGGCGGTGTAATAGCCGTAAGGCTGAACCGCAAAGCGGCCCATCACCACGAACGAGACGCAGATACCGAGCGTCCCGAGCACGTCGCTCAGTGTCAGGGTCCACTCGTCGACCTGACGCTTGCGACGTAGGACTTGCCACATCAAGAGCGCGATCAACGTGCCCACCGCGTGGCCGGCACGACCCAGGGGCTGCACGCGCTCCAGGCCCCGCGCCAGGTCCGCCGCGATCGTCGCAAGCAAGAACATGCTCGAGATGAAGAAGGTGACCTTGCCGAGGAGGGCCACGCGATCTTGAACCAGCCGCAGCTCCTGCGCCGGGCTCTCGGGCACGCTGCCGAGTCGCACGGAGCTCGGCGAGGCCGACTCGATCGGGCGGCTGGCACTGTCTCGAAACGAATCAGGGGGCGCGGCCACGCGACGCCAAGATACCACGCTCCGCGCACGAACACGCCCCAGCAGGCTTCCGAGTCGTCGCTGTCGCGTAGCGCAGGTAAGCCAGGTGCCAGCCGCGAGCTAATGGTACGCCCCGCAGGTTTCGGCGTGCCGGAGCGCGGAGGACGGGTCGAACACGCAGCATCGTTTCGCCGCGTTCGAGATCATTCTCACCATCGTGGCTGCGAAGGCCGGCACACGGCGGTGGGGCGATCTCTGCTGATAGTGGCACCTGGGAAGCTCTGTGTGTCGCCGACGTGGCGCGGCGCGAGTGTTGCTTGGTGTCGTGAGTGTGTCGGCGCCTACATCGCCAGCAGCTCCATT
>DATDEV010000701.1:0-6959 GCA_036522995.1 Polyangiaceae bacterium | reverse complement strand
GGACTGCCGGCTGCGGAAGGGGCAGGCTGTGGGCGCGGGGGGGAGACGGCAGGTGGCGCTGCAACTGCGGCGGGGGGCGTTGGGGACTCGACGCCGTGGGTTTCGAGGTCGTCTTCAGCGAAGCTCGTGCGGGCCATGAGCGCCAGCCCTGCCAGCAGCTGGACCGGCAGTCGGCGTAGCCGCGATCGATTGGGGATAGAGCGGATAGCCTCGGCGGGCGCAACTTGGCCACACTGCGTTGCGACCGTCGAGCCATCTCGTCCCAACCCCCGTTCGCGAACCCAGCCCGTAGCGGAACATTGCGGCGAAGATAAGGGCATCTGCCGCAAGTACAGCAAGGCACGTGCCTTGTCGTGACCCTGCTGGTGGACATCCGGTCGCTGGCACGCTCGGTGCTTTGCCTGGAGGTATGAGCAAGCTACTTCGAGGTGTTGCGGCCGGCTGGGGCGCCAAGAAGCTCGGCGGCGGGTGTCTCAGTACCATTCTGATTTTCGCCGTCCTCTGGTACCTGCTCGGCCATTTCGAAATCTTCCGCTGAGCGGCTGGGGAGCGCGCTGCCGCTTCAGGACGGCTCGCGTTGCGCAGCGCCCGTGCCGGGCAAGCTGGCGTTGACCGCTCCTGCTGCTGGTCAGGGGGCCGGGGCCCGACCGCGCGTTTTTCAGGAATGAGGCTGGGCCGGTGCGCCCGGCCCCCAGCTTTGCAGGATCGGCCGGGCATAGTACGGACACCGGAGTAGGCATGACTCAGGACGGTGTTTTTCTAGGCAACCACCCGATCTCGAAGCGCGAGCCGGTGGTTGAAGGGCGGCTCGTCGAGCGCGCCGGCGAGACCTACTACCGCATCGAGCACGCGGAGGCCCTGCCGCCGTTTCTCACCAGCGTGGTGAGCGACGCCGACCATTGGCTGTTCGTCGGCAGCAACGGAGCGCTGACGGCGGGGCGGCAGAGCTCGAAGCTCGCGCTCTTCCCCTACACCACCGAGGACAAGCTCCTCGACGGGGTGGACGTGTCGGGTCCGCACACCGCGCTGATCGTCGAGCAAGCCGGCACGCGGCGCTTGTGGCAGCCGTTCGGTGAGCTGTCTGACTTCGTCTACGACGTCACGCGCGGCCTGGAGAAGGCCGTGCTCGGCAACAAGCTACGCTTCGAAGAGCGCAACCGAGATCTGGGCCTATGCTTCGGCTACGAGTGGAAGTCGAGCGCGCGCCACGGCTTCGTGCGCGAGTGCACGCTGGAGAACATCGGCACCACTCCGCTCGAGGTGCGGCTGCTCGACGGCGTGCAGAACCTGCTGGCTGCCGACATCGAAGAGTCGATGCAGCTCGGCTTCAGCTGTCTGCTCGATGCCTACAAGAAGAACGAGCTGATCGAAGGCACCTCGCTCGCGCTGTACACGTTGACCGCGCAGGTCATCGACCGCGCCGAGCCGCGCGAGTCGTTGCACGCCGCCGTGGTCTGGAGCTACGGCCTGCCCGGCGCCAAGATCTTGCTGTCTTCCGAGCAGAATCGCCGCTTTCGGCACGGCCAGGTGCTGAACGCCGAGACCGAGGTGCGCGGCAAGCGCGGCGCCTACCTGCTCGATAGCAAGCTGACGCTGGCGCCGGGGCAGCGCGTGGAGTGGCTGCTCGTGCTCGACGTGGCCAAGTCACAAGCTCAAGTGAGCGAGCTGGCAAAGCGCTTGCAGAAGCCAGCCGAGCTTGCCGCCGACGTGCGCGCCGACGTGGAGCTCGGTAGCCAGAACCTGCGCCGCATTCTGGCTGCGACCGACGGCTTTCAGGTCACGGCCGATCGCCTGAGCAGCGCCCATCACCTGGCCAACGTGCTGTTCAACGATCTGCGCGGCGGCGTGTACGCCCAGGGCTACGCGATCGGTGGACCGGAGTTCGCGCGCTTCGTCCAGGCCTGGAGCAGGCCCACCTACCGGAAGTTCGGCAAGCTGCTGAGCGAGCTGCCGCCCACGCTGTCGCGCAGCGAGCTCGCAGCCCGCGTCGAGCCGCTCGGCGATCCGGATCTGACGCGCCTGGCTTACGAGTACTTGCCGCTGACCTTCAGCCGCCGTCACGGCGACCCGAGCCGGCCCTGGAATCGCTTCGAAATTCGCGTGCGCGACGCGCAGGGCAACAGCCTGCTCGGTTTTCAGGGCAACTGGCGCGACATCTTCCAGAACTGGGAAGCGTTGAGCCTGCCGTACCCGGATTTCGTCGAAAACATCATCGTCAAGTTCGTGAACGCCTCGACAGCCGACGGCTACAACCCCTATCGCATCACACAAGAGGGCATCGACTGGGAGGTGCCGGAGCCGGACCACCCCTGGGCGGCCATCGGCTACTGGGGCGATCACCAGGTCATCTACCTGACCAAGCTGATCGAGCTGTCGCGCAATCACCATCCCGCGCGCTTACCGGCACTGCTGGAGCGTGAGCTGTTCACCTACGCCAACGTGCCCTACGTGATCCGGCCCTACGCCGAGATCGTGGCCAACGTTCGCGACACGGTCGTGTTCGATCAAGCCAAACAGAAGCGCATTTCAGCGCGAGTGGCCGAAGTCGGCGCCGACGGCAAGCTGCTCGAAAGCGCGCAGGGCGAGCTGACGCGCGTCACGCTGCTCGAAAAGCTGTGGGTCACCGCGCTGGCCAAGCTCGGCAACCTGGTGCCCGAGGGTGGCCTGTGGCTCAACACGGGGCGCCCGGAATGGAACGACGCCAACAACGCGCTGGTTGGCTACGGGCTGTCGATGGTGACGACCTACTACCTGGAGCGCTACCTGGCCCTGCTGATCGAGCTGATGGAGCCGCTCGCCGATCGCCAGCTTTCGTTCAGCGCCGACGTGGCGCTCTGGCTCGAACGCACGGCCGCGGCGCTCGAGAAGCACGAGCAACTGCTCAGCGCACCGAGCATCGACGACCGCTCGCGGCGCGAGGTAATGGACGACCTCGGCGGCGCGGCTTCGGACTTCCGCGCTACGCTCTACGACTCTGGCCTGAGCGGCAAACGCGACGTCACGGGTCAACGGCTGCTCGACCTGGCCGAGCTGGCCAGGCGCTGGATCAGCCACACCATCGCCGCCAACAAGCGCCCGGATGGGCTGTTCCACGCCTACAACCTGCTGGCGTTCACCGACGACGGCGTGCGCATCGAATACCTGTACGAGATGCTGGAGGGTCAGGTGGCGGCGCTCAGCACCCGGTCGATGCAGCCGGCCGAAGCGCTATCGGTGCTGGACGCGCTAGCGCACAGCCAGATGTACCGGGCCGATCAGGAGAGCTACACGCTGTATCCGAATCGCCGGCTGCCCCGCTTTCTGGAGAAGAACAGCATCAACGAGGCGGAGCTTGCCAAGTCTCCGCTGCTGACCAAGCTGCTCGCTGCCGGCGACCAGCGCATCGTGTTTCGCGATGCTCAGGGCGTGGTGCGCTTTCACGAGAGCTTCGCCAGCGCCGAGCGCCTGGCCGCAGCGCTGCGCGCGAGCGGCGCCCCCGCCGACGAGATCCAGCCGGCGCTCGACGTCTACGAGGCGACCTTCGACCACCACAGCTTCACTGGCCGCAGTGGCACCATGTTCGCTTACGAGGGCCTGGGCAGCATTTACTGGCACATGGTGGCAAAGCTGATGCTTGCCACCAGTGAGCACGCCTTTGGCGCGGCGGACGCGCGCCCACCTAGCGACGCGGTGAGCCAGTTGCGCGAGCGCTACTACACCATCCGACGCGGTCTGGGCGGCTTCAACAAGACGCCCTCGGTGTACGGAGCCTTCCCGCTCGATCCTTATTCGCACACCCCTGCCGGCTCCGGAGCTCGCCAGCCGGGCATGACCGGGCAAGTGAAGGAGGAGGTGCTCACGCGCTTCGCGGAGCTGGGGCTGGTCGTGCAGGGGGGACGCTTGTCCTTCAAGCCGCTGCTCTTGCGCCGCGCGGAATTTCTGCGCGAGCCGGCCGAGCTGTCGACCTTCGACCTTTCCGGAGCGCCGCTCACGCTGGCGCTCGAGAAGGACACGCTCGGCTTCACCTACTGTCAGGTGCCGGTGGTATTCCACCTGGGAGGCGAGCCGCGCATCGTGCTGACGAAGCGCGACGGCAGCCAGGAAATCAAGGGCGCGACCCTGTCGCCCGAAGCGTCGGCCTCGCTCTTCGCTCGCACCGGCGAGATCCAGCGCATCGACGTCTGGACCCAGCCAGGCTGCTGAGCATAGGCTGCCGCGCCTTGTCCATCGTCGCCGCGCACGGCCTGCAAAAATCCTACGGAAATCACGTCGTGCTAAAGGCGGCGGACCTGATCATCGAGCCCGGAGAGCGCGTCGGGGTGGTCGGGCTGAACGGCGCCGGCAAGAGCACGCTGGGCAAGCTGCTGGCCGGGGTCGAGCAGCCGGACGGCGGCAGCATCGCGCGACGACGCGGCGCGCGCATCGAATACCTGGACCAGGTCCCGCGCTTCGACCCGACGCAGAGCGCCGAGCAAGTCGTGCTGTCGGGGCTTGCGGCCTGGAGCGACGCCGTGACCAGGCACGCTGCGGCCAGCGCAGCGCTGGGCGAGCCGCACGCCGATTCGACCAAGCTGCTGGAGGAGCAGGCCAGCGCTGCGGAAGCGGTCGAGCACCTGGGCGGCTGGGACCAACAGCATCGCGTGCGCGCCGTGCTCGACCACCTGGGCATCGAGCGACCCGAAGCGCTGATCGGCGAGATGAGCGGCGGAGAGCAGCGGCGCGTGGCGCTGGCCAAGCTACTGGTGTCGCGGCCGGAGCTGGCCATCCTCGACGAGCCGACTAACCACCTCGACGCTGAAACGGTCGACTGGCTGGAGCAGTACCTGGTCGAAGAGTTTCCCGGGGCGGTGCTGCTGATCACGCACGATCGCTACCTGCTCGACAACGTGGCGCAGCGCACCGTGGAGGTCGCCGATGGCGCTGCCTTCAGCTACGAGGGCGGCTACGAGCGCTACCTGGAGCAGAAGGCGGAGCGCCTGGCGCACACGGCGCGAACCGAGCAAAATCGCCAGAATTTCCTGCGCCGCGAGCTGGAATGGTTGCGCCGCATGCCCAAGGCGCGCACCACGAAGAGCCAGGCGCGCGTCGACCGCGCCGAGGCGGCGCTCAAGGCTCCCAAGCCCAAGCAAGAGCAACAGGTCGCGCTGGAGGTCGACATCGTTCGCGCCGGTAAGACCCTGGTCGAGCTGCGCGACGCACAGCTCAGCATCGGGGAGCGCACGCTGGTGAGCAAGCTCACACTGTTCGTGATGCAGGGCGAGCGCATCGGCATCGTCGGGCCGAACGGCGCCGGCAAGACCACGCTGCTGCGCGCCATCCTCGGGGAGCACCCCCTTTCCAGCGGCAGCGTCACGGTCGGCAAGAATACCAAGGTTGCCTACTTCGATCAGAAGCGCAGTGGGCTCGACGACTCCAAGTCGATCTGGGACAACGTGACGGGCGACCAATCACGCATCGAGCTGGGCGGTGAAGTGATCGATCCGCGCAGCTACCTCGAACGCTTCGCCTTCGACAGCCACAAGCAGCGCCAGCCGGTCAGCTCGCTGTCGGGCGGTGAGCGCGCGCGCGTGGCGCTGGCACGTTTGCTCCGTCAAAGCGCCAACCTGCTGCTGTTCGACGAGCCGACCAACGATCTGGACGTGTCCACGCTCGGCGCGCTCGAGGGCATGCTGCTCGATTTCGGTGTCAGCGCGCTGATCGTGACGCACGACCGCTACTTTCTGAACCGCGTGGCCACCTCGATTCTGGCCTTCGAGGACAATGCGGAGGTCGTGCACTATCCGGGCAATTATGACGCTTTTCGACGGCTGCGCGCCGAGGCGCGCGAGGCGCGCAAGACTCAGAGCAAGGCGCCGAGCCCGCCCAGCGTGGCGAGCGCCAAGCCCTCCACGCAGCCACGCAGCGACACCAAACCCAAGAGCCTCAGCAAGCCGGAACAACGCGAGCTGGCAGAGCTGCCCGACCGCATCGACCGCGCCGAGCAGCTGGCGACCGAGCTGACCGCGCGGCTGGGCGATCCAGCCACCTACGCTGGCGGCGCGACGGACCTGGCAGCGCTGAACGCCCAGCTCGCGGCTGCGCGCGCCGAAGCCGAGCGCTTGACGCTGCGCTGGGAAGAGCTCGAGAGCAGGCGCGCGGCTACTTGAGGTCGAGCAGCTCGACCTCGAACAGCAGCGTCGCGTTCGGCGGGATCACGCCGCCAGCGCCGGCCGAGCCGTAACCCAGGCTCGGCGGGATGAGCAGCGTGCGCTGACCACCGACCTGCATCGACGCCACGCCCTCGTCCCAACCTTTGATCACGCGCCCCTGACCGATCGGGAACGTGAAGGCTCGACCGCGATCGACCGAGCTATCGAATTTGGAACCCTTGGCCCCGTCCACCCACAGCCAGCCCGTGTAGTGCATCACACAGGTCTGACCGCTGGCCGGCGTGGCGCCGGTGCCGGGCTTGGTGTCTTCGTACGAGAGTCCGCTGCTGGTCGTGGTCATGGCCATGGGCGCGCACTCTAGTGGCGGCGCCGCGCCCAAACCAAGCCCAGAGCCAAACTTGCTAGCAAAAGCGCGAGTTTGGCGGCGCCCCCGGACGAGCCACCGGCCACGTCGCAGGCGCAGCCCGGATCCTTGACCTTGGCGGGGGCCCTGCGGCCGCTACCGCCCGAGGCCGAGGAGCTGCTGCCGCTGAGATTCAGACCGCCGGGAAGATCGATCCCACTCGTCCCGCCCGTGGCGCTGTTGCTGCCGTCGCCCATCTGGCACGCGCCGTCGATGCAGGCGCCTCCACCCGGACAGCTCACCCCAGCGCAGGGATCGATGCACTGACCGACGACGCATTTCATGCCTGCGCCGCAGTCGACGCCGATGCAGGCCTCGTCGATGCAGCGGCCGTCGGTCCCGCAGGTCAGGCCCTCGTCGCAGCCTCGGCACGTACAGTCCGACACGCACAAGCCGCGCTCGCACACCTTGCCCGCTGAGCACTCGAT
>DATDEV010000700.1:0-9137 GCA_036522995.1 Polyangiaceae bacterium | reverse complement strand
GCGCCAGCACCGTCAGGATCACGCCCCGCCGCTGCCCGTCGCTCCACGTCGGCTGCGCGAGCGCGCGCTCGAGTTGCTTGAGCGCGCTGTTGGGCTCGCCGCGCGCCGCGAGCAGCAGGCTCTGCCGCTGACCTAACTCGTGCAGTTGCAGCTACTGGCGCACTGGCAGGGCGGCGGGCAATTGCAGGCGGGGCCGCAAGGGCAGCCGCCGGTGCGATCACTCTTGCCGGTCTGGCATTCGCAATTCTGCTGACACTGACACTTCTGGGTTTGCTGATTCATCAGTTGCTCCTGGTGCTATGCGGGCCAAATCGGCACGCTCACCAGTGCAGACGCGCGTCCCCTCCGGGCATTACACCTGCAATGCGGGCTCGCAGCGCCCCGCCTTGCAGGTGCACTCGAGGCAGCCGTGCTCGGTGCAGGTGCCGCAGGTCTGCTCCAGGCGCTTGCGCAGCGCCGTTCGGGCTCGGTGCAGCCGTACGGCCGCGTTATTGGGTGTGACGCCGAGCTCGCGGGCGACGTCCGCCAATGGGCTGCCCTCCAGCTCGACGCGGCGGAGCACCTCGGCGTACTCGGACTTCAAGGTCGGGATCAGGTCGTTGATGCATGCGCAGACGGCGCCCTCGAGCGCTGTTTCGAGCTCGGTCTCGCCCTCGGGGTTTTCGGCAACGTAGCGCTCGACTCCGCGCTGCTGCGCGCCTTGCCGGCGGTAGTGATCGATGAGCGCGTTGCGCAGCAAGCGATAAAACCAGGCGACGGCGCTTTCACCGTCCCGCAGGCTGTCCTGCTTCTCGATGCCCTTGACGAAAGCGGCCTGGAGGATTTCCTCGGCCAGCGCTCGGCTTCCCACGCGGGCTTCGAGAAAGGCCAGAAACCGCGCGTGATTTTCGACGAGCACTCGCACGTGAGCGGTGCTGAGCGCACTTTCTGTTTCCGAGCTCATGGCGCGCAAGCCTAGCACTCGTTTCAGGCGCCGCTCCGCCCGAGGACCTGTAGGATGCCGCCAGCATGGAGACACGCATGATTCGACGTATTGCGATCAACACGGGCGGCGGTGACGCTCCGGGGCTCAACGCCGTGATTCGGTCGGTAGCGCTCGGCGCGCTCAACCGCGGCTGGGACGTGCTGGGGATTCGTCGTGGCTATCAGGGGCTGCTCGAAGACGATCCGGATGCGGTCATTCAGCTCGATCGCGCTCGCGTGCGCGGCATCTTTCACCTGGGCGGCACCATCCTGGGTACGACCAACCGTGGCGACCCCTTCATGTATCCGGTGATGCAAGACGGCAAGCTCGTGCCGACTGACGTGTCGGATCGCATCGTGAAGCGGTTTCACGAGCTGGGCATCGATGCGCTGGTGGCGCTCGGCGGCGACGGCTCGATGACCATCGCCCGCAAGCTGATGCAGCGCGGGCTGCCGCGGGTGATCGGCGTGCCCAAGACCATCGACAACGACCTCAAAGGCACCAACGTCACGTTCGGCTTCGCCACTGCCGTCGACACCACCACCGACGCGCTGGACAAGCTGCATTCCACGGCTCAAGCGCACCGGCGCGTCATGGTGGTGGAGGTGATGGGCCGGCACGCGGGTTGGATCGCGCTGCACTCGGGCATCGCCGGTGGTGCCGACGTCATCCTGATACCAGAAATCCCGTACCACCTGGAGCGGGTTTGCGAGAAGATCCGCGAGCGCTACCAGCGCCGTTCGGACTTCGCGATCGTCGTCGTAGCCGAAGGCGCCAAGGAAGTGGGCGCCGAGCTGCTGTACAAGGCGAGCAAGGACGAATTCAAGGAGCACGCGGTGCTGGGCGGCATCGCCGAGCGGCTCGCGCGCCAAATCGAGGAGCAGACGGGCTGCGAGGCGCGCTCAGTGGTGCTCGGGCATTTGCAGCGCGGCGGTTCGCCGAGCAGCTTCGATCGCTTGCTGGCGCAGCGCATGGGCTGCGCTGCTGTCCGCTATGTGGCCTCCACCAAGGAAAGCGGCATGGTCGCGCAGGTGGGGGGAGAGATGGTGCTCGTGCCCTTCGATGAGGTCGTGGGCGGCACCCGCAGTGTGGATATCAGCTGCGATACGGTCGAGACCGGGCGCGATCTCGGCATTTGCTTCGGCGACGAGCCAGTCGGTACCTTCACGAACTGGAGCGCGGTGCACGGCGGAGCCCCAAGGCCGTAGAGGTCGCTCAGCCAAGACCCGCTCCGATGCCCTCACCTTGGACACGTGAATGAAACATCGAGCTCGCGCTCGTGTCGAGCGGCGATAGTTGGTGCTTCGAGCGTGCCTCTCCACGCGACCGATCGCAGCGCGCGAGGACTATAGTGTCGAACGTGGAGAACGAGATGCGTCGATGGCTCGGGCTCGTGGCCGCCACTTGGTCGCTCTCGCTAACGTCCAGTCTCAGCGCGCAGCCGCAGGCGGCGGCCGTTGGGATGGCCGAGGCGCTATTCCAGGATGGACGCGCGCTTCTGAGCCAAGGCTCACTCGAGCTCGCGTGCAACAAGCTCAGGGAAAGCCAGCAGCTGGCGCCTGCCCCAGGCACGCTGCTCAGCTGGGCAGATTGCGAGGAGCGTCGCGGTCACCTGGCCAGTGCCTGGTCGCTGTGGCTGGAGGCGGCTTCGGCGGCGCGCAGCGCGCAGCAGCTCGATCGGGAGACGCTCGCACGCGGCCGAGCTGCTGCCCTCCGTCAAAAGCTGGGAACCTTGACGATCGAGGTGCCGGAGGCAGCACGAGTCGCAGAGCTTGCCATCACCTGCGACGCTCAGGCGCTCGGCAGCGCCGCGTGGGGCACCGAAGCTCCCATCGATGCCGGGGAGCACCTCATCGTCGTCTCGGCACCTGGTCGGCGTGAGCTGAGCCAGAAGGTGGTGGTGGCGACGGGTCGTGCTGTGCGGTTTCGAGTGCCCGAGCTGGCACTGCTGGAGCCGAGCTCGACGCCAGCCGCCGCGGCGCCGCCGCTGGCATTGCCCGTGGAGCCTGCTGTGAGCGGCATGCCGGCCAGCAGCGTGGGCTTTCGCTGGCTGGCCTGGCTCAGCGGCCTCGGGGTGCTGGGGCTGCTCGGCGTGCTGGCGTGGAGGAGCCGGCGCAGCTCGCAAGCCTCTGCGGCAACGCCGGTTGGTGTCAGCCCGGGCCTGCGCTGGGGGTGGCTGCTGGCGGGGGCAGGGCTGCTGCTGGCGCTGGGCGGGGGCTGGTACCTGGCGACGCGCGGCACCGCGCGCAGCGTGGTTCTCGAGACCTCGGCGGCAGCGGCCGAGCTCAAGGTCATCCGGGTGGCAGGCGATCCCTGGTCCGGCTACAGCACCTTCCGAGGCGAGCCGCGGCTGAGCGCCGAGCTGGCCAAGGCCAAGCTGCGCATCGAGTACGTCGACGACCCCGCGCTCTACGATCAGAACGCGCGCATGCAGGCGCTGGCCGAAGGCAAGATCGACGCGGCGGTCACGACCATCGATGCTTTCTTGCAGCACGGCACCAAGCACCGCGTGAACGGTCAGTACCCGGGCGTGATCGTGTGGGGTATCGACGAATCCAACGGCGGCGACGCCATCTTTCTGGACAAGGGGCGCAAAGGCTTCGACTCGGTCTTGCCCACGGACAAGGTCTGCTATTCCGTCGGCACGCCCAGTGAGCACCTGTGGGATTTTGCGAGTCTTTCGTTTGCAAATCTGGGTGACAAGCTGGCCACCGACAACGGCGTGGTGGCGTCGGATTGCTGGAAGAAGCTCACGGAAGGCAAGGTGCAGATCGCGGTCTTGTGGCAGCCGACGACGGCCATCGCGCTCAAGGCAGGCTATCCCAAGGCTTTCTCGACGGGCGGGCAGGCCGACGACGTGATCATCGACGTGTTCGTGGTCGGGCGAGCTTTCCTGGCCAAGGAGCGCGCCGCCATCACGGCGCTGATGCGCAGCTATTTCTCGGTCATCGACGCCTACGTGAAAGACCCAGCCTCGCACGCGGCCTTCATCACCAAAGACTGCGGTCCCGACTGCGAAGGGGACCAGCAGCTGGGCAAGGCCGTGCTCGAAGGTATCGACTTTCTGACCTACCAGGAGAACATGTGCCTGTGGTGGGGACGCTGCCAGGCTCCCGCGAAGATGCCCGAGCGCATCGCGAAAACGGCTCGGCTGCTCACCGCCAAGGGAAAATTGCCGCCCGAGGCGCTGCCCGCTGCCAGCAGCATCCTGGACGATCGAGCGCTGCTTCAGCTCGAAGAGGAGATGAAGAAGCAGGCCGAGCTAGCCGCGGCCGTCGTGGGCCAGGACACCAAGATCGATGCGCCCAAGCTGGCGGCGAGCGAGAAGAGCTATCGCTACCTGGCAGCTGCCGCGCTCGGTGATCCGAGCCGCGAGGTCGGCACGCTACGATTACCGAATATCTACTTTCCCGAGGGCAGCGCGAGCCTCGACCAGAACGGGCTCAGCGTGGTCAACGTGATCGCCGAGCAGCTGCGCGCCTTTCCGGCGCTGTGCGTGCACGTTTACGGCTACACCAGCTCCTCGGGCAACCCCGACAAGAATCGTCTGCTCAGCGAGGCTCGCGCGCTTTCGATCGTGAAGCAGCTAACGACGCTGGATAGCGTGACGTTTCAGCGCAGCCGCTTCGACGTACGCGGCTTCGGCTCGTCGGCCCCGATCCTGCGCGATAGCGTCGAGGACTTCGGCGCCAGTCGGCGCACCGAGTTCAAGCTGTTCGACTGCGGGCAGGTAGAGCTCTCGGCCAAGTAGCGGCTTGGCGTCGCGTCGCGGGCTCAATGGCGATCGACGAACAGGCGATCGTCGGTGAGCGAAGTGCCGGCCGGTGCCGGCTTGGCGCTTGCCCCTCGGCTGAGCTCCAGCGTTTCCCAGCGGGACGGCGCGATGGGAGCGTCCGTGGCGAGCGGCGGCTCGGGCGCCTGGAGCGCGGCTGAGCTGCTCGCCGATGCCGCAGCGGAGGGCAGGGGCGCCTGCTCCGAGCGGTAGCCTAGGTAGCCGAATGTCGCGGCCAGCACGCCGAGCAAGCCCGCCAGCAGCAAACCGACCCGGCGTTCTTGATGCGGACCCAGGGCGCGCGCGAAACCACGCTGAGTGTCGGACGCGGGCAAGGGCGGACCCGCCGCTGGCAGCGGCCCCAGCGCTCGTGTGGCGACCAGCGGTTTGTCGAAGGACTGGATGCGCAGCAAGGCTGGCTGCGCTTCGCTCGGCGTGAGCGCGGACAGCGCGCGCGAGAGCTCGGGAACGGTGGCGTAGCGCTGGCTGCGATCCTTTTGCAGGCAACGCGCGACGACCGCTTCGAGCGCGCTCGGCACGTCTGGGCGCGAGGCGCGCAGCGACGCGGGCGGATCGGCCACGATACTGGCCAGCACGCCCGGCAGCGTCTCGGCACGAAACGGCGGCTCGCCCGCCAGCAGCTCGTGCAAAATCACACCCAGGCTCCAGATGTCGGCGCGCGGATCCACGTCCTTGGACGAGCGGACTTGCTCGGGCGACATGTAGTGAGGCGAGCCCATCACGGTGGCCGTCGCGGTGCGCGTGGCCAGGCCGCTGGAGGAGGCTTCGGCCACGGCCTTCGAGATACCGAAGTCGAGGACCTTCAAGCTCTTCGTTCCGTCGCGACGGGTGGCCAGAAATAGATTGGAGGGCTTGAGGTCGCGGTGAATGATGCCGAGCGAGTGAGCCTCGGCGATGGCGTCGGCAGCTTGGACGATCAGCGACACCGCTTGCGCGAAGGGCAGGCGCTGCTCGCGCTGCAGCAGCTGCGCCAGGTCCAGTCCCTCCAGGTACTCCATGACCAGGAAGGGCACGCCTTCGTCGGAGGTACCGACGTCCATGACGCGCGCCACGTGCTCGCTCTCGATGCGCACGGCCGCGCGCGCTTCTCGCAAGAAGCGCGTCACGGAGTCACGCTGGCTGCACAGCTCGGGTAGCAGGAATTTGATCGCGACGCGCTGCGCCAGCTGCAGGTGAGTCGCCTCCACGACCACGCCCATCCCACCGGTGCCGAGCGTGCGCTCCACCCGGTAGCGTCCCGCAACCTGCGTGCCGGGAGCCACGGGATTCATTTGGTCAGAATAGCGAGTTCAAGCGGCTCGGCAAACCCCGGCATGCCGGGTAGGGCGGTACCCGGGCCCGACCTTTCCGCGGCGGGCCAAAAAATGCCGGCGGCCGCAGCGCTGCAGGCCGGTCTCAGAGGCAGTTGATGAAGTCACCGGTGCAGGAGATACAGGCCAGGCCGGGGGCAGCGCACGCTCCTTGGGGGGAGCCAATGGGCAGGCCATCCACGCAGGAGAAGCTCATCTTTTGGGCGGCGCAGGTATCGAAAGCGCGAGCCGCAGCGGTGCAGCTCGGAAACTGCTCGTACTTCGCCAAGCAGATCATCGCGCAGCTGGTGGCGTAGTCGGGCGGCGTTCTTTCGCAGTTCGGAGCCACCTGCACCGCGCATTTTTCCTGGCACAGCTGGGCTGGCGTCAGTTGCGACAGGTCCTTATCGTCATCATCACCGCCACCACCACCACAGCCCAGCGCCACTGCGCCGACAACCAAAACTCCGCTCAGTACCCTTGCGACGTTGCCCATGCCGAGCACCCCTTTCCTCGAGCCAACGCCGCCACCCTATCACGACTGTCGTACTAGCGTTCCTGGTGGTACATCCGCATGGCGATCGGGGCCGCCACTGCGACGATGGCGGCGGAGGCGACCAGCACCCAGATCACGTCCGCTGCTGCCGGGGTGCCGTGCATCAGGCCGCGCGAAGCGTCGGCCAGATGGGTCACCGGATTGTGCCGCACGATGGCTCGCAGCCAAGGCGGCATCGTTTCCAGCCCGACGAAGATGTTGCTGGCGAACGTGAGCGGCATCAGGAACAGAAAGCTCGTGGTCATCACCGACTCGGGCGTCTTCACCTTCATGGCGAAGATGATCCAGATCCACGAGACAGCGAAGGCGAACACCAGCACCAGCCCGAAGGCGAGCAGCACGCCGAGCGCCCCGGCTGCGGGACGAAAGCCCAGGATCACGCCCAGCACGATGATCAGCAGCGACGCCACCGAGTAGCGAAACAGGTCGCCCGCGAGCGCGCCCAGCACCGGCGCTGGCTGCCACATCGGCAGCGAGCGAAAGCGGTCGAATAGGCCCTTCTGAATGTCGGTGTTGATGCCGACGCCCGTGTAAACGGTGATGAAAATGATGGTCTGCACCAGGATGCCAGGCAAGAGGTACTGGATGTAGACGGTCGGTGAACCCGCCAGCGCCCCGCCGAACATGTACGTGAAGAGCAGCGTGAACATGATCGGCGTGACCGTGACGTCGAACAGCTGGAAGGGCACGTGCTTGATCTTGAGCATGGCGCGCCAGGCCAGAGTCACCACCGCCGACAGCGCCGAAGTGGGGGGCGGCCTATCACGCAGCGCCAGCGGCTCGCTGCGGCCTGGGAGCGCATCCATGCTCACGACGCCACCTCTTCGGCCCCTGCTGCGCCTGGCTTTTCAGGGGGCCGCCCCGTCAGCGTGAAAAACACGTCATCCAGGCTCGGAGTCCCGAGCGAGAAGTCGCTCAGCTCGATGTTGGCGCGCGAGAGCGCGCTCAGCACCTCGGCAGCGGCCGAAGCGCCCGAAACCTTGACCGACAGCGCGGTGGGATCGGTGTTGGGCAGCACCGCGTCCGCCAGAATGGACGTGACCAGGGCGTGCGCCTCGCTGCGCTGCTCCTGCTTTGCCAGCTGAAAGCGCAGCGCGTTGCCGCCAATGGATGCCTTGAGCTCGCTGCTGGTGCCTTCCGCGATGACCCGGCCGTGATCGATCACGGCCATGCGCTCGGCCAGTCGATCCGCTTCCTCGAGGTACTGCGTCGTCAAAAGGACGGTGGTGCCGCCGGCGGCGATCTGGCGGACCAGATCCCAAACTTGATTGCGGCTGCGCGGGTCCAGGCCGGTCGTGGGCTCGTCGAGGAACAGAATTTCGGGCCGGGTGACGAGGCTGGCAGCGATGTCGAGGCGTCGCCGCATGCCGCCCGAAAAGGTGCGGACCTGGCGGCTTTCGGCCTCCGCCAGACCGAAGGCCGCCAGCAGCTCGCTGGCCCGCGCGCGCGCGTCGGTCCAAGACATGCCGAGCAGTCGGCTGATGAGCACCAGGTTCTCGTGACCGGTCAGGTCCTCGTCGACCGACGCATACTGACCCGTCAGGCTGATCTTCTGGCGCACGCGAGCGGCGTCACGCACCACGTCCAGCCCCAGCACCGAGGCGCTGCCGCCGCTCGGCTGGAGCAGGGTGGTGAGTACGCGGATCGCCGTGGTTTTGCCGGCGCCGTTGGGTCCGAGCAGCCCGTAGACCGAGCCGCCACGGATCGTCAGATCCAGCCCGTCGAGGGCGCGAGTGTCGCCATAGCTCTTGACCAGCCCGCTCGCTTCGATCGCGTTCGTCATGGGGACGCCCACACCTCGGCGTGAGCCCGAGCGGTGTCAAGGCCCTTGACCGAGTAGTGGTCGGCAATCCTTTGGGCGATGACGCGGAGATAGGCGGCTTTCTGTCACGGTTGTAGCTGGTCGGTTTTCTTCGATGCGGTTTGTCGTGCCAAAACGGGAATTTGGCTATTTTCGTGCCGAAGCGGGGTTAGGTGGAGCTGGTGCGAGCCGTTGAAGTGTCGTGGCTCGTTGGTCTCTTTTCGAAAAGCGTGCAGTCGAATCGCTCAGCCGAGTTCTGACGGCTCGCACGCTCGATGGTTACAAGATTCGCGCAAAGTTGGCGGTGAATTTCACTCGGCTCCTGTCGGAGCTCGAGACGGAAGCGCTGGCGCAGTCCTATGCGGATGCCTACCGCGCCGTGATCGAGGTGGAGATCTGCGAGGGTGTTTTGCCGTTCGACGATGTGAGCCTGCATCGGCTGCTCACCGAGCGCGTGCAGGATGTCCCTCCACACCGGGTTCGCGTGAATGCAGCGCACGTCGTGGCGCCCGGTTCCAGCAGCAGCGGCTCGCTGCCCGCAATGCGAGCCCCGCTCAGTCGGGGGAGCAGCGCCCCGAGCGCGCCGCCTTTTCGTAGCGTGCCTGCTCGTCGTAGCGCGAGCGGCTTCGCGCGCAGCGCACCGCTGCGCGAGTCGAGCTTCATGCGCGCCGCGCCTGCGGCACAGACTGCCACGAGCTTGACGGAGCTCGGGCGCGAGCTGGGGCATGCGGTGC
>DATDEV010000699.1:0-2220 GCA_036522995.1 Polyangiaceae bacterium | reverse complement strand
GCAATGGCCTGGTTGACGAAGCAGACCGCGTCGTCCTGCATGATGGCGATGCCCAGCATCGATTGCTCGGCGATGACCCGGAACCGCTCCTCGCCTTCGCCAGCCCGCGCCTCGGCCAGCTTGCGCTCGGTGATGTCCTCGAGCATACCCAAGATTTGTGGCGCCCCGTCCGGCCCGATTGGCGCGAGCACGGCGTTCATCGAGCTGGCAGCGCGCTTACCGTCTCGATGACGCGTCCAGACCTCGAAGTTGCGCACCGAGCCTTTGCTGCGTAGCTCTTCGACCAGCCGCGTCCGGTCGTCCGGGTTCTCGTAGTGCGTGCGCAAGTCCTTGCTGAGCAACGACTCGCGGCTTTCGCCGGACATCTGCACCGTGCGGTCGTTGCACTCGAGCATCCTGCCCTCGAGGCTCGTGACGAAGACGCCCACGTTCAAGTGCTCGAGCAGCAAACGGTAACGCGTGGCATCGCGCTCGGCAGCAGCCGCCGTGCCAGCCAGCTCGCTGAGGCGCGCGCGCGCCTCACTCAGCTCTTTGCGCAATTCGTCGTCGGGCTCAAGTCCCGGCATGGCCCTCTGAATAGTAGACGCCAAGCCTGCTAGGCGAGCATAGCTGGGCATCCGTGCGCTAGGGCGAACATCATCCCCGATTGCAAAACCCTCGCTCAAGCCGGCGTGTGGCAGCAAGCTTCGATGTTGTGCCCGTCGGGATCGAGTACGAACGCCCCGTAATAGTCGGCGTGATAGTGCGGGCGCAGGCCAGGCGGACCGTTGTCCTTGGCGCCCGCCGCCATGGCGGCCGCGTAGAAAGCGTCCACCAAGTCGCGACTGTCCGCGCGAAACGCGATGTGCACGCGCGGCGACTGGGGCGTTCCCTGGTGCAACCAGAAGTCGGGCTTTGGCGGCACCCCCATGCCCAGCACCACGGCGCCGCCCGTGAACTCCAGCGGCACCTCCATCAGCACTTTGTAGCCGAGGGGCGCGAGCGCCTTCTCGTAGAAGCTGCGACTGACAGCGGGATCACTGAAGTCGAGACCAGTATGATCGATCATGTGCTTACCTCAGCTCTTGCTCGTGCAGTTGAACATCCAGCAGATGCCGAAGCGGTCGGTCAAGCTGCCGAAGTAGCCGCCCCAGAACGCGTCCTGCAGCTCCATCTCCACCTTGCCGCCCTCGGCCAGCGCCTTGTACAGCCGCTCCGTCTCGCCGCGCGTGTCCGGCTCGAGGTTGATGTACACGTTGTTACCCGCAGTCAGCGTGAAGCCCATCGACTCCGGCGCGTCGGTGCCCATCAGCACGTGGCCGCCGAGGGTCGGCAGCTCCACGTGCATCACCAGCTCCTTGTCCGCATCGGCCAAGGCCGGTTGACCCGGCGCCGCCGGCGCGTCCTTGAAGCGCTTGATCGAGTCGGTGAAGTCGGTCTTGAAGACCGTCTTGTAGAAGAGAAATGCGGCTTCGGTGGTGCGAGCGAAATTCAAATAGGTGCTGACGCGAGCCATGGATCGTCCTCCTGAATGCGAGCGGAGAAACCTTGGCCAGGCAGGCGTCAGAGATCAATCCCATCCGCACCGCACGTCGCAATTGTCTCGAGACCCAAGCATCCGGCCGGATTTCGCGCGCGTGTTGCCGGAGCAGCAGCTGGCGGCGTGGTACTTGGACCAGAGGGTGCGTCGCTCTTGCCGGTGATGTGCTGGATCTGAGCCGGGGACCACAGCGCTCAGCGCTGCGGCAGCGCACGCGTGGAGCCCACGAGCGCGTCGACGGCGCGAGGCGTTCCGAAAGCGGGACCGCCGAGAGCTGCTTCCAGGCCGGAGTACGCGGCGCCCTGTCCGGCGGACGCGAACAGCGCAGCCAGCGCGCCGTTGCGCTGCAGCGCCACCAGCAGACCGAGCAGCGCCGCCAGACCGATCAGCAGCGACTCCAGGCGACTGGGTCGAGCTCGTAGCGGGGGCGGCGAAAAAGTTAGCGGCGGGACGCTGGTGAGGATGGGCTGAGCCAGGCTCGCGGGCGGAGCGATCGGGGACGGAGCGATCGGGGACGGAGCGATCGGTGGGGCGCTGCGGACGCTCACGGGTGGCGGGGCGAAGCTACGCGAGAACGCGAAGGGTGCGGCCGCGCTGGGTGGCGGCAGCGGCACCGGCGGCGGAGGTGGCGCGCTGGCCCGCGGCACCGACGGCGGGGGCGGCGCGCTGGCCCGCGGCACCGACGGCGGGGGCGGCGCGCT
>DATDEV010000698.1:0-3914 GCA_036522995.1 Polyangiaceae bacterium | reverse complement strand
ACGCCGCGCGACGTGTACGAGGCGCTCGCCCGCGACGGCCTCGACCGCTACACCAAGAAGCAACTCGCCTTCCTGTTCAAGACTCCGTAAATCTCCCAGATTTTTTCACAGGGAGATTGGGAGATCGGGAGTTCTGCGAGCGAGCAGGTTGGTCGCCGCGCCGTTTCGTCGGTCGCGTCGCGCTGTATCACAGCGTACAGTGCACAAGCGTGGCTCGGTGGCCTGGCGCCGGTACGGGAGTTTCTGCGAGGTGAGCTGCAGGTTGGCAGCCCACACGTGAGCAGGGTTACTCGTCCTTCGCGCAGCGGAAGCCGGCCACCAGCATGCGCCAGTTTTCGGGATGGTGAACGCGATTGGAGGCGCGTAGGCCTGCTGCGTCGTAGTTGAAGGCGCCGCCGCGGAGCACGCGCTCGCAAGTGGTGGGGATGGGATTTTTGCCGGTGAAGCCTTGCTGGCCGGAGCCGCGCAGCCAGCCGAGCGTCTCGAGAACCTCGTCGCAACTACCCGGCACACCCTGCGCGGCGCCCGGCCGGCGGTAGGCGATGGGATCGTAGAGGTCCGAAGTCCATTCCCAGACGTTGCCGGTGAGATCGAGGTGCCCGTAGGGCCCCGCTCCGCGAGGGTGCGCGCCCACCGCATCGGTGGTTGCGCCTTTGGCCCCAGGTTTTCTGCCGTAACAGGCCAGCTCCGGGCTGGGCCTTTCATTGCCCCAGGCGAAGACCCGCCGGTCGTCGCCGCGAGCGGCTCGCTCCCACTCCGCCTCGCGCGGCAGGCGCTTGCCGCGAAAGGTGCAGTAGCTGCTGGCGTCCTGGAACGAAACGCCCACCACCGGTTGCTCGTCGCCACGAAAGCCTGCTTCCGGACCAGCACCGAAGCGCCGCGCGACGTCGTCGCGGAACGGGGCACACTTACCGGCCTGCACGCACTCGAGGTAGCGGCCGTTGGTGACCTCGGTGCGGTCGAGCCAAAAGCCCTTCAGCTCGACTGCGTGCGCCGGTTGCTCGTCGGCCTCGCCCACGCCGTCGGCACCCATGCTGAAGCTGCCCCCGGGCACGTGCAGCATGTTGCTCGGAGCAGGCTCGGTAGCAGCCGGGCTGGCCCCGAGCAGCGCCAGCCCGAGCGCGATCGCGAGCGGGGGGCCCGCCAGGCTGCGCGTCATGGCGGGGCGGCGCGCTCCAGCAGTACGGAGAAGCCCACGCGGCGATCGGCCGGATCGGCTTCGCCCGGCCGAGCACCGACGCCGTAGACCTTAGCGGTGGCGGCGATGGTCAAGAGCCGCGTGAGCGCGACGCCGTGGGCAGCGAGCAGGTCGCGCACCGCTTTGGCGCGCTGGTCGGCCAGTCCTGGCGATTCGCCAGCCGCGATTTGCCCGACGATACCCAGACATTCGATCTGCGGCTTGCGGCTCAAGAGCTGGGCCAGGTCCTCCGCCACCAGCTCGGCATCCGGCGGCAGGCTGGCCGAGCCCTCGCTGAAGCTGAGGCGCTGGCTCACGACCGTTTGCGTTGCCCGATTCTGCTGCACGGCGTCTTGGGCTGCTGCGGCCTCGATTTGCGCGCAGCCCGTCGGGGGCGGAGCCGCCAGGCGCTGGCTGGCGGTCTCCGCATCGAACTCCGGCACTGACACCACCACTTGCGGCGCGCTGCAGCTGCCGCTCGGCGGTGGTTGCGTGGTGCAGGCCACGCGCGAGTGCGCCTCGAGGTGGTCGTAGAGCGCCAGCTCCAGCTCCGACTTGACGAGCGTGCGCTGCGCGAGCGCGCCGGGCGTGTGCGTGGGGTAGCGGTCGTTGGCGAGCGGCTGGTAGATCGCCTCGAGCACGACGTGGGGCACCGGAAACTCCTTGTCCTCCACCTTGGTGACCCGGCTCAGCTGGCATTCACCCTGCCAGGCGTCGGTCGCACACGGCGTGCCAGCTCGGGTCGCGCACGCCGCCAGCGCGCAGAGCGTAGCCGCAAGAACTACGTGCCTTGGCATCGGCTCGAAGCTTATCAGGCCCCGGTCGGGGGCGGCATCAGTTGCTGGGCAGCTCGATGCTGGGCGGCTAGTCCGCCGGGTTACCGTCGCCGCTGGGGTCTGGGGCATCGACGCCGAGCTCCAGCTCGCTGAAAGGCGCGTTGCGGGCCTGGCCCGGATTGCCGATCTGGCACAGGCCCTTGCCCTCGAGCGGGCGACCGTAGGGCAGCTTCCTGGAGGCGGGCGCGACGTAGACCTGGCCGCTGCCGACCGGTCTGGGGATGATGGCGCCGCTCGTCAGCGGCCTACCGCCGCGCGCGGCCTCCACCAGCACCACCACGTCGTTGCCCGAGAGGCGATAGCCCCAATACGACGCCCCAAGGCTGCCCTTGGGCTCGCCTGGACACGCGGCGCCTTCGGAAGAGAGCGCGATGCTGAGCTGAGTCGTCTCGTCGATAGTGGGGGCCTCGGCCGTCCATTGCATGCCCGGGTTGTGCGCAGTGCCGAGCGCCACGGACAGGCAGCTGCAGCTAGCGGTGCCCTTGCCCGAGCGCAGCTTCAGATCGTGGCGAGCGCCGAGCAGGACGCCCGAGAAATTCGCGGCGCCAGGCGCGGTGTTGCCCTTGCGCTCGTCGTGCGCGGCGACCGATTGCCGCGTCATCTCGCTGGTGCCCTGACCTTCGCCCTCGCCCAGCGCTGACGCTTGGGCGTCGGCCTTGGCGCTGCCTTCGCCGTCCACGCTGGCGTTGGCGTCGGCGTTGACCGAGGCTTTACACCCCAGAATTAGCCCGAAAATCAGCGCCGCAGGGGCCAGGGCACGAGCTTCGACGTTCACGCCCGAAATCGTGGCACCTATTCGGGAAGCCGGGCAACCTTTCACTCGTGGACCTGGATGCGATCCGGACTCGGCTGGCAGAGACCACCGCGCTTCGCCCCGTGGGGCGTGTGGTCGGCGTGACCGGTCTCCTGCTCCGCGTGCAACTGCCGGGAGCGCGGGTGTCGGACGTACTGGTCATCCGCCGCCGGGGCGCGCCGCTGCTGGCCGAGATCGTCGGCTTTGCGCAGGGCGAAGCGCTGGCCGTGCCGCTCGGCGAGCCCACCGGTGTTGGACCCGACGACGTCGTCGAAGGCACCGGGGAAGGACTGCGCATCGGCGCTGGCCCGGCCTTGCTCGGTCGGGTGCTGGACGGGCTGGGGCGCCCCATCGATGGCTACCCCGCGCCGGTGGGCCTGACCAGCGTGGCCGTGGATCGCTCCCCGCCGCCCGCGCTCAGCCGGCGGCCGGTGAGCGCTTGCTTCGAGACCGGCGTGCGCAGCATCGACGCGCTGTTGACGCTGGGGGTTGGGCAGCGCGTCGGGCTGTTCGCCGGCTCGGGCGTGGGCAAGAGCACCCTGCTCGGCGCCATCGCTCGGGGCGCCAGCGCCGACGTCGTGGTCGTGGCGCTCGTCGGCGAACGTGGTCGCGAGGTGGGTGAGTTTCTCGAGCACTCGCTGGGAGAGGCGGGGCGCCGTCGCTCGGTGATGGTGGTGGCCACCAGCGATGCTCCGCCCATCGAGCGCTTGCGCGCGGCTCAAACGGCCACGGCCGTGGCCGAGCATTTTCGCGATCTGGGCAAGCGCGTGCTGCTGCTGGTCGACTCGATCACGCGCTTTGCCAGGGCGCAGCGCGAAATCGGACTGGCAGCCGGCGAGCCGCCGGCGCGTCGCGGCTATCCGCCCAGCGTCTTCACTCAGCTGCCGCGCTTGCTCGAGCGCAGCGGCCAGGGAGAGCAGGGCTCGATCACGGCCCTGTACACGGTGCTGGTCGAAGGCTCCGATATGGACGAACCGATCGCCGACGAGGTGCGCGGCATCCTCGACGGTCACATCGTACTCGACAGACAAATCGCCGCGCGCGGCCACTACCCGGCCGTTGACGTGGTGTCGTCGCTATCACGTGTGATGGAGCAGGTCGTTTCCCG
>DATDEV010000697.1:0-6674 GCA_036522995.1 Polyangiaceae bacterium | reverse complement strand
CTCTTTGAGCCATCGCACGGCTCGAACAACAAAAATCACGCGCTTCCCCGCCTCCCCGCCTCCCTGTTGAATCGAGGCACTTGCCATAACGGACCAGAAAGCCAGCGACCCGAGACGGTTCGCGGGCTGGCGTCCGTGGGCCTAACGCGGCGGGCGCGTCGGCAGCGTCGAGTCTTTGGGCAGCGGGACCACCTTCTCGGCGGCCTTCTTGCGGCGCTCGGCCTCGGCCTTGGCGCTTGCGGCAGCGGCGGTCTCACTCTTGGTGAGCACCACGGCGCCCAGCACCAGGCTGCCGTTCGACCACGCGTCGTACTCGAGCGTGATGCCGTCGTACACGTGTCGTTCGCTGAAGCCATCGCGCCCAACCGGTGAGATCGGCTCGACCTTCAGCGGTGCGCCCAGGTGCTGCTGAACGGCCGCGGGTAGCATGCCGAAGTACAGGTCCGGTGGGATCGCCCCGCTGAAAAAACCGTACTCGACGATGGCGCCGTCGGCGTTGCGCTTGGCTTCGCGACCCTTGCGCGAAATGCGCATCTCGGTCACCGCGCCGCCGGCAAGCTTGAAGTCGATGCCGCGCGCCAGGTAGCGACAGGACGTCTCGGTCGCGTCTTCGCAGGGCGCCCCCATCAAGCGCTCGATGGTGGCTTTGGTGGCTCCGAAGCGGATGGGTCCAATGCCCTCGCCCGGCACCATCGGGAAGGCGGGACCACTGCGACCTTCGGTCGCGATGCGCGGCGGACCCTCACCGGGGATCACGTTGACGGCGTGGCCAATACCCGGATTGCTCGACGCCGCTGGCACCGCTGGCGGAGCTGCCAGCGCGCTGGTCAGGAGCTTCTCGCGTTCTTCGGCGCTGGGACCGCTGCTGCTGTTGCCGCAACCGTCACAACCGCTGAGCAGGCCGGCGGCGAGCAGAGTCAGGACCAGGAGCGGGGAAAGCTGGGGGCGCATGGGGTTCTTGCAGTAACCTGCAAGCCGCGTCATTAGCACATCTTCCTCGGCTTCTATCCCATTCCAGCCACCGATTCTAGCTTGTCGCCCGTGCAGCCTCCCGCACCTGCCAACTCCGTTGACGCTCTGCTTGCGCGTCGCTTCTTGTTCGTCACGGGCAAGGGCGGTGTGGGCAAGACGACCGTGGTCGCGACCCTGGCGCATCGCTTTGCCAGGCAAGGCAAGCGCGTGCTCGTCGCAGTGACGGGCAGCAAGGAGCGCGTGTCGACGCTGTTCGGCCGAGCCTCGCTGCCGACGCAGATAACCGAGCTGTCGCCGCGGCTGTTCGGTGTGCTGCTCGACGCCGACGTCGCGCTCAAGGAGTACGGCGCGATGGTGCTGAAGAGCGAACGCCTGGTGGGAGCGTTGTTCGACAACGCGCTCGTGCGTGGCTTCTTTCACGGCGCGCCTGGGCTCAAGGAATGGGCCGCGCTTGGCAAGGCCTGGTACCACTCGACGGAGGTGATGGCGGATGGCTCGCCCCGCTTCGACGTGGTGATCCTGGATGCGCCGGCGACCGGCCATGGTCTCGATATGCTGCGCGTGCCCAAGACGATCGTGGAGCTCTCGCCTCCGGGCGTGCTGCGCACCGACGCGGAGCGCGCCTGGGCACAATTCCGCGATCCCCGGCAATCCGGGGTGGTGGTGGTGACGCTGCCGGAAGAGATGCCGGTCAACGAAAGCCTGGAGCTGTGTGAAGCGCTCGAGCGCGAGCTAGGACTTCCGCTGGCGGCGCTGGTGGTCAATCAGGTGGTTGGCGAAATCTTCGACGCCGCTCAGCGCAGCGCGCTGGCCGTGCTGAACGAGCCGAGCGAGCGGGAGCCGAACGCTCAGGCGCTGGCGGCCGGTATCCGGCGCGCCGCACGCGAGCTGATCCAGGCCGAGAGCTTGCAGCGCCTCGGGCGGTTGCCGGTGCAGCAGCTGCGGCTGCCGTTCCTGGCGCAGGGCGCGAGTAGCCTGGACGCCATCGAGCGGCTCGCGAGCGCTTGGTGAGGGCGCCCCGGCCCGCGAGCCGTCACAGCTCAGCAGCAGCGGCGGCGTCCAAGAACCACACCCCGTCGCGCGCGAGCTGACTGGGTACTGCGACCAAGTCGAGCGGCTCCTTCAGCGCGCGCCGCACCGCCGTGGCCTTACCGGCCCCGCTGGCCAGCATCAGCAGCGTGAGCGCCGAGGTGAGCGCCGGCAGCGTGAGCGTCAGTCGCTCTGGCGGCGGCTTGGGGCCGAGCACCGGCAGCACCCGGCGCCTGGCCTCGCTGAGCGCCGCCGAGCCTGGAAAGAGCGATGCGGTGTGGGCATCCTCGCCGATGCCGAGCACCACCACGTCGAGCGCGGGCGGCAGCTCGCGTTCGTAGGCGCGGGCGGCAGCGTCGCGATCGGCCAGCTCGCCCTGCATGCGATGGACCTGCTCAGCGCTGATCTCGATGCGATCCAGCAGGGCGGCCTTGGCCGTGCGGTAGTTGCTATCGGCGTGATCGGGAGGCACGCAGCGCTCGTCGCCGAAGAAAACGTCGACTTTGGACCATTCGAGCGGGAGCTTGGCGAGCGCCTCGTAGGTGGCCTTCGGGGTCGTACCCCCGGCCAGCGCGAGCGAAGCTCGACCGCGTGCGGCGATGGCGGAAGTCAGCTCGAGCGCGATGCGCGCAGCTGCGCGGGCCGGTAGATCGTTCGAGTCACAGACGATGCGTTCCATGAGGGCGGAATCATAGGCGCGCTCCGTAATCCGCGCTATGGTCGGCAAGCTTAGCTACTCATGGCGGAATCGGCTGTCACCGCAGGCCACGTGCTCGTCGGCCGCTATCGGCTCGACTCGCAGCTGGGCGCGGGCGGCATGGGCACCATTTGGCGTGCGCAGCACCTGGTGCTGAACGCCCCGGTCGCGGTCAAGGTCATCGATCGCACCGTGATCCCGGACGAGGAGACGCTGTCGCGCTTCATGCGCGAGGCGCAGTCCGCGGCAGCGCTGAGAAGCCCGCACGTGGTGCAGATTCTCGACTACGGCATCGACGGCAAGGTGCCGTTCATGGCCATGGAGCTGCTCGAGGGCGAGAACCTCGCGCAGCGCATCAAGCGGGTGAAGCGCCTGACGCCGCGCGAGACCGCGCGCGTGCTGACTCACATCGGCCGCGCCATCTCACGCGCGCACGAAGCGGGCATCGTCCATCGCGACCTCAAGCCCGAGAACGTGTTCCTGATCAAGAACGAGGACGAGGAGATCGCCAAGGTGCTCGACTTCGGCGTGGCCAAGGTCGAGCGCCATGCGCTCTCGGAGGGCACGCGCACGCGTACCGGCTCCATCCTGGGTACGCCGTTTTACATGAGCCCCGAGCAGGCGCAGGGCAATCGCACCGTCGATTCACGCTCCGACTTGTGGGCCATGGGCGTCATCGCCTTCGAGTGCATGACCGGTAAGCGGCCCTTTTATAGCGACGGGCTGGGCGATCTGGTCCTGGCCATCTGCGTGCGCGAGATTCCGGTGCCGTCCGACATCGCCAGCGTTCCGATCGGCTTCGACGCCTGGTGGCATCGCGCGGTGGCCCGCGATCCGGAGAAGCGCTTCCAGACCGCCAAGGAGCTGACTGACGCGCTGCGCGAGGCGCTCGGCGTGGCTCCACTCGAGCGCGAGGCAGCGCACGCCGCACCGGACATCCAGGTGACGAGCGCGCCCGAAACCGATCGGGATTCGGTGCCGCCCGAAACTCCGCCGACCGATCCGGTCGCCGCCCTGGGCAGCTCGCGCGTGCTGCCTCCCGCGGCCTCCAGGCTGAGAGCCGATTCGGCAGCGGAACCGCACGCTGCGACGGTGGTCGCGCCCGGGCCAGACCTGCCGGCGCTCACCGAGCGGCAGTTCGGCATCACGCAGCGCAGCCAGCCGCTGCCCGCGACCCGCAGCTCGGACGGTACGGGCATCGTGCTCGGCGTCGCAGCTGCCGCGCTGTTCGTGGGGCTGATCGCCGGCGTGCTCTTGCTGCGCTCGCGCGACCCGGAGCTGACCGATCAGGGGCGGGCGCTGCCCAAGCCCGAGCCGGCGGCGGTGCAACAGCCGAGCGAGCAGCCCATAGCCAGACCCAATCCGGCCAAGCCGCTCGCTTCGAGCTCTGCTTCGGCGATCGGCAGCGCGCCGGTAGCGCCGCCCGAGCTCGAGTTCTTGCCGGGAGACGCTCCGACCAGCACTGGAGGCTCCGCGCCTGTCGCCGCGCCAGCGTCGGAGGCTCGCCCGCAGCCGAAGCCCGAGCCGGCCCCTGCACCCAGCGCCAGCGCAGAGAGCTCCGCCGAGCCGAACGAGGGCCAGGGTGGCGGCTGGGTCAAGCCAGCGTGGGCCATTCCGGACGAGGAGCCCATCAAGCGCGAGCCGGTGGAACCGTGACCTTGGCTCGCGCATAGTCAGGGGAGGAGCAGGTTTTGATCCAGACGCGCGCGCAGCAGGACGGAGAGCCTCACACGCTCGTGGTGGCGAACGTGGTGGACGGCCAGGCTTCGGCGCCGGCCGCGCCGGTGCTCGAGCGCCGCAATCCTGCGCAGCAGGGCGACCTGGTCACCGTGGCTCCGCTCAGCACGCGCGAGCAAGTGTTCGCGGCGTGTGAGGCGGCGCGTCGCGCAAGTCCGGGCTGGATGCGCGTGCCGGCGCCCGAGCGCGGACGCGTGCTCGGGCGGCTCGCGCGGCTACTGAGCGACGACAAGGAGCGCCTAGCGCGCTTCATTGCTCGCGAGGTGGGTAAGCCGCTGCGCGAAGCGCGCGGTAGCGTGCAGGAAGCCATCGATACCGCCGAGTTCTTTCAGAGCGAGGGCCGTCGCCTGTACGGGCAATCGGTGCCGAGCGAGCTGCCCTCCAAGGAGCTGTTCACCTATCGCAGGCCGATCGGCGTGGTGGGCCTGATCACTGCCGGCAACTTTCCAATCGCCGTGCCCAGCTGGAAGATCATCCCGGCGCTGCTCACCGGCAACACCGTGGTGTGGAAGCCGTCGGACGACGCGCCGGGCACGGCAGCGCTCTTCTTCGAGCTGCTGCGCCGCGCCGGTGTGCCGGCTGGCGTGCTCAACATCGTGCACGGCGGCGGCGCTGGCGGGGCGGGCGAGTTTCTGATCCAGGCGGTCGACGAGGGCCTCGTGGACAAGATCTCGTTTACGGGCTCTACGGAGGTCGGGCGTAAGATCGGCGAGGTGTGTGGTCGGCGCCTGCAGGTGCCGTCGCTCGAGCTCGGCGGCAAGAACCCGCTGGTGGTGCTGGCGGATGCCGATCTAGAGCTGGCGGTCGAAGGGGCGGTGTGGGCGTCGTACGGCACCGCGGGTCAACGCTGCACCAGCGCCGGCAACCTGATCGTCGATCGGCGCGTCATGCCGGCCTTTCGCGAGCGCTTCGTGCGGCGCGCCAGCTCGCTACGCTTGGGCAATCCGCTCGACGAGCAGAACGACTACGGGCCTTTCATCAACCAGCGCTTCTTGGAGCGCTGGATCGAGCAGCGCGCGACCGGGCTCGCGGATGGTGCCGAGCTTTTGCTCGACGGCAAGCGCCTGACCGCGGCCGATCAGCAGCAGCCCGGCTTCAGCGGCGACGCGGCGCGCGGCTTGTACGCGACGCCGCGCTTGTTCGCTGGCGTGCGCATCGACATGCGTATCGCGCAGGAAGAGTGCTTCGGCCCGACCGTGAACCTGATCGAGGTCGACGGGCTCGACGAAGCGATCGCCACCGCCAACGGCACGCCCTACGGTCTCTCGAGCGCCGTCTACACGCGCGACGCGCACGCCATGTTGCGTTTCAAGGAAGAGATTCGGGCCGGCATGACCAGCATCAACAACAGCACCACGGGCGCCGAGGCGCACATGCCGTTCGGTGGCAATGGCTGGTCGGGCAACGGCACGCGCGAAAGTGGCATCTGGGTGCTGGATGCCTATACCCGCTGGCAAGCCGTCAACGTCGACCTGTCGGGCAAATTGCAGAAGGCACAGATCGATCTGAACGATCCGGACGCGGCTCTAGGCGAGCCGCTCGGCGCCGCGAGCGCTGCGATTCCGGGCTGAACACGAAAGGCGCGAGAGGCGATGGAAGCGGCTCAAGGTAACTGCATCACTTGCTACGGTAAGGGTGAAATCGTCGATGATTTCGGCCCCGCGCGCTGCCCGGACTGCGGAGGCGGTGGCAAGCAGCTCGACGGCAACACGCAAACCGAGTGGCGCCTGCGCGACATCGAAGGCGGGCATGTCGGCGACGCTCATGGCTGCGAAGCCGACGTGCGCTGGCTGGCCTTCGAGCTGCGCCGCGCGCGCGAAGCGCTGCTGCACATCGTGTCGCGCAGTCAGGACGCCGACGAGAGCGACACGCTCGCCCGCGAAGTGCGCCACGTCGCCATGGAAGCCCTGTCGCTTTACCAAAAGGTGCCCTGACGCTCCGTCACGCTCCCAGATTTTTTCACAGGAAGATCAGAAGGACAGAAGGGGGAGAGGGGGCGCCATCACGTTGTCGGTGCTCGCGTCGAGCTGCACGGTTTGTATCGTCGATGCAAGACGCGACGCGAGCGCGATTCAAGGTTGCGCCCTCACCCCTTCTGTCCTTCTGACCTTCCTGTGAAAGAATCTCGCAGGGTCTGGCCACGTGGGGTCAGGCTGGAAATAGCCCGAGACGCTTACGGCGCGGGAGCCGGGAGCGTGCTGAGGTGAATGACGGGGGTCTCGTCGGGGTTACCGATGAG
>DATDEV010000696.1:0-4681 GCA_036522995.1 Polyangiaceae bacterium | reverse complement strand
AGCGCCATGGCCGCGATCGACACCCGCCCACCATCCAGAATGCGCATGGTGTCGCGAAAGCCCTGGTCGACCTCGCCGAGTCGCTCGCTATCCGGCACCCTCACCTGCTCCAGCGTGATCTCGACGGTATCGCTGGAGCGGCAGCCGAGCTTCTTCAGCTTCTTGCTGGGTGAATAGCCGGGCGTTTTGGTGTCGACGATGAAGGCCGTGATGCCGCGTTGCGGTGCCACGTCGAAGTTGGTGCGCGCCAGCACCACGCAGAAGCCGGCCACCGACCCTTGGGTGATGAACATCTTGCTGCCGTCGATGATCCAATCGCTGCCGTCGCGCACGGCCTTGGTGCGCATGCCTGCGCTGTCCGAGCCCGAGCTCGGGTCCGTCAGAGCCCAGGCGGCGAGCCACTCGCCCGAACAGGCTTTGGGCAAGTACTTACTCTTTTGCGCTTCGGTGCCGAAGGCCAGGATGTGGCCCGTGCCGAGCCCGTTGTGGCTGGCAATGGTCAGCGCCAGCGAGCCGTCGACCCGCGCTGCCTCTTCGACCGCGATCGCGTAGGCCGACATGTCGAGCCCGGCGCCGCCGTACTGCTCGGGGATGCGAATGCCGAGCAGCCCCAGCTCGGCCAGCTCGGGCACCAGCTCGCTCGGAAAGCGCTCTTGCTCGTCCCACTCCCGAGCGTGCGGCGCGACGCGCTCGCGAAAGAACTGTCGAAGACTGCTGCGGAGTAGCTGATGATGCTCGCTGAGCTCGAAGTCCACGTGTATCTCTTCTAGCTCGGACCCGTGCCGTGCGCCACGCGGCTCACTGTACGGGGAGCTTGGGACTCAGCGCCGACTTCAGAAGCGCAAGCTTCTTGTCGGCCGGATAGCGCGCAGCGCCAGCGTCGCCAGCCTTCAGCTTGAGCGGCTCGTCGCCGACGATGATCACGTTGCCACCCGATCGGCCCGCCAGCCATTCGGCCTGGGGTGCGCCTTCGGCTTCGCGCGTGCTGAAAGACACTGCATCGAAACCCAGATCCTTCTGCACCTTGCTGCCCGGCAGCTTCTTGAGCGTGCCGAGCACGTCCTTGGCCGAGTCCTCGTCGGGGCGTGAGAGCCCCACCACGCGATAGCGCAGGTCGTTCTCCTGATAGTAGCCCACCGCCCCAGAGCCGAGACCCGTGACCCCGAGTGCGTCGCGGTGTGCGTAGCTGATACCCATGGGCACGAGGCGCTCCTGCGGCAACAGGCGCACAGCGGGCAGCGGGTTCACTTCGCCGGGCAAATGGTCACCGAGCTCGCGAGCCAGCCCCGGCAATACCTTGCCGCTCGAAGCCTTGATCTGATCGGGCGTCTCGAGCTCGTTCGTGTAGCTGAGCTCTGCGACCACGTCGCCACGCCAGATGTAGGCGATGCCGGTGCCGAGCGCGCCTTCGCCGCCGGCGGCAATCTCTTTCGGCGTGCCGTCGGCGGGATCGCCGTCGGCGATCACGCGCTTGGTGAAGAAACCGTAGGCGCCCTCGGGGCTGCCGAAGCGCGACACGATCACGTTGACCGTACCGGGCGAGCCGGCGCCGTCGACGTAGCGCAGCGTGACGACGCGCTTGAGCCCGTAGCCCTTGTAGACCTCGCACTCGCCGTCGAGCAGCTCGGTGCAGACGGCATCGAGCGTGCCCTTGGCTGCCTCACCATAGCTGCGCGCCTCACCATTGGGGTCGATGCAGTAGCCGGCAGCCTGCTTGGGAAACCAAGCAGCGCTCGCGCTATCGGTCACGGTGCCGCCGCCGCTCGCACAGGCGCCGGGCTTGGCGCTCGCGACAGGCGGGGGCGCGCTACCCTGTTCGGCGGGGGGTTCCTTCTTCGAGCAGCCTAAAACGAGCAGCAGACCGCACAACGCTGAGGCAACCGGGCGAGCCATGGCCGGGCGTTCTAGCACGCCGCCTCGACCTCCCTGTCGCGTGCTGATTGGGGCCCCAGCCCCAATCAGGGTGACTTGCCAGTGCCTTCCCCAAGGAGGGGCTGGGAGGTTGGAGCGGCCCACAAGCGGTGCCGCACCTACCCTGACGCCACTCCGCAACGTTTACACACGGCCGCACTTCTTACCGGTCGCCAAAGGCCCTACACGGCAATAAACCTCAATTATTTCCACAATCTACTCGCCCAACCGCCGGGCACGCAGCTTGCTGTACGTTCAGGCTTCTAGTGATTGTGAAAACCCTACGCGCGAGAAAGCGGCGGCCCAGCCGTGGCTTCACGTTGATCGAGCTGATGGTCGTCGTGATCATCGTCGGCATCAGCGCGACGCTCGCGACGCCCCTGCTGCTCGAGCAGATGCGGGAGCGGAAATCGCGCGACATGGCCCAGCAGATAGCGCAGCTCTATACGAGCGCGCGCCTGCGCGCCGTGGGCCGAGGTGCCGCGGTGAGGGTCAACTACAGCGCCGCCGCCGGCTTCGAGGTCATCGAGTCCATCGAGGGCTTCCAGGCCACTAACACGCGTGCCCAAGCGGACTGCGCCCCCACGCCCGGGAAGGGCTGCCTCAGCACCGACTGGACGCTGCCGGTGACTTCGCGCCTCGTCAATAAACTGCTGGTGCCGTCCAACATCACGGTTCAGGCCACCACTCCACTCTTGGCCACCGCGGCCAACATGAACGTCTGCTTCACGCCGGGTGGACGCAGCTTCGCGACGGACAGCACTGCCGTGCCGACGGCGCCACTGACCGGCTCGATCCAGTTCACCGTCAAGCGCGACTCGGGTATCCAGCGCAAAGTCGTGCTCTTGCCCAACGGCAGCGCGAGGCTCGCGCTATGAGCCGCCGCCGCCAAGCGGGCTACACGCTGGTCGAGCTGATGATGGCCCTGTCGCTATTCATCGCGGGCATGGTCGCCCTGGTGGGGATGCAGAAGCTGCAGGTGCGCGCCAACTCCGACGCTCGCAGCTTGGCCGTCGCGCAGCGCATCGCGGAGACCTGGGCCGGCCAGTTGCAGATGGCTTCGCTCGCCTGGGTAGACGATCCTACTTTCGCGCCCTGGCTGGGCACGGTCGGTGGCGGCTGGACGCGACCGGTGCCCGTCGCGGGGCGCGTGGGCGCTGCGTTCGACGGCGTTGGCAATCCGCTCCCCGACACCGCCCTCGCTCAGGCGCGCTACTGCACCAACATCCGCCTCACGTACCTCTACCCGAATGATTTCCCGGTGGCCGGCAACGGCCTCATGCGCGCCGAGATCCGCGTCTTCTGGCTGCGCGACGGCGAGAGCACGCTCGACGCGGCAGCCGGGCTGTGCCCGACAGCTCCCACCGCGGCCGACCTGATTCTCGTCGGCAAAAGTAGCGAGCGCTACGAATTCGTCTACCACACCACTGGCATTCGCCAGCACCCAGGCTGATGCCCACTCGCACTCAACTGCCCGGCCGACGCTGCCCTCGCCCTCGCACGGCTAGCGCCGGCTTCACGCTCGTCGAGCTGATGGTCGCCATGACCGGTGGGCTGTTCCTGTCGTTGGCCGTGATGGCGCTGTCGCGCGATTTTTCGAAGTTCAGCCAGCAGTCCATCCGCGTCTCGAACGCCACCCTCGCCAGCGCCAACGGTTTCGAGCGCCTATCGGGTGACCTGGCGCGCGCCGGCCACCTCGCCTCGCCCAACATCACCAGCGACCCGCGCGTGTGCAACCGTCCCACGGCGGCCTGGCCCGCCGGGCTCCAACAGATGCGCGCCATCGTGCTGGGCACGAACCCGAGTGAGCTTGCCAACACCGAGCTCGAAGACGTCGACCCGGCGCCGATGTCGATCACCATCGCGGGCGCGCTCGACATGACCGAGGAGCTGACCGCGACCGTGATCTCCAGTCTGAACGGCGTGACCTCGGTCGGCATTCGCGTGACCACACCTGCCGCTTCGCGCATCGGCCTCAAAGAGGGAGACAACGCCCTCAACACCACCCTCCTGCAAGCGATCTTCGTGCCCGGCGGCGTGGGTCGGGCCATTCGCATCGCGCAAAACGACGGCCTCGAGCAGTACGCGGTGGTCGCAGCCGTGCAGCAGAACCCGCTGCGCCTGGTGCTGGCGCCAAATCCCGCGGTCAGTTTCCGAACCAACGCCAACGCTGCCCAGTGCGGCGTGCTCGGCTTATGCACGGGCTGCGGGATCAACGTGGTCAACTTCGTGCGCTACCGCCTGCGACCGCTGCTGACCGGGTCGGTCGACTACCAACAGCTGCGCACGGCCTCCCAGGCGGCCGGCTTGCCTTACGAGGCTGGGCGCGTCGAGCTCGTCCGCGATGAGCTGACCCCCGACGGTGTCACCGTCATCAACGGCACGGAAGAGCTGGTCGCCGAATACGCCACCGATCTGCAGTTCGTGGTCAGCCAGCTCGAACCCGGCCTCACGCTGAGCAACCCCGTCGCCGCCACCATCAACAATACCTATCCTAGCACCCACCTGCTCCGTGGCGTGCGCGCGCGGTTCAGCACGCGCTCGCGCGAGGCCGATCGCACCGCGGACGTCGCGGGCGCGAGCGCGGGTCAGTATCGCATCCGGCTTCCGCTGGGCGCCGGAAGCAACCCCGTTCCCTACGCGCGCGTGCGCAGCCTGCAAGCCGACATTTCACTGCGCAACCTGGAAGGTTCCAATTGGTGACCACCGCCCTCCGCCGACGTTTGCTCCGCAAGTCCGAGCGGGGAACGGCCGTGCTCACGGTGGTGAT